>JBHLKB010000378.1:0-3152 GCA_048887205.1 Candidatus Hodarchaeota archaeon | reverse complement strand
TCATTCCCTTATAAGTTGGAGTACCACATGATTGAGAATCAGGATTAACTACTTGATTTGCCCAAGGCCCCATTGGTATAAAAATAATTCCCGGATGCGGACCTTCTTCTGAAATTGTTGAATAAACAATAACTTCTCCATAATCAGTACTTACTTTAACCGGTGTCCCAACAAGACAATCTAATTTCTTAAAATCTTCTCTATCAAAAGCACAAATTCCCGCAGCTCTAACATTTTCTTTCGTATTTTTACCCCCTTCAAGAGCAACACCTTGATTAATTGTTCGACAAGTTATTAAAATCAAATTATTTATACTCATTCTTCTTTCTCCTCCTGTTCAGTCCATCTTAATGTTTTTAATCTCTCTAAAAGGGGTACCCAAAACATCTCGCTAAATTCTCCTGAAGTTTTAACATCAGTGATTTTTAGTTTAACTGCACCTGTGGGACATCCATTGTCGCAGGAACCACAAAAAATGCAAGAATCTTTATCTACTACTACGTTTGGAACAGTCTCCCAACCTTTATCAGATTTTTCTGGAACGGTTATTGCTCCGGATGGACATACTTCATAACAAGTTTGGCAACTACCCGGACATTCACTGTCAACTATGGATATTTCGCCATCAGCGTAAACTTTTGCGATCCTTTCAATTCCATTAAAACTAGTAATTTTTTTAGCTTCAAATTCCAATTTAGGGACTACATGCTCTTTTACAATTTGGATATCATCTAATTCAATCACTTCTCCGTCTTTTTTCAGTGTTAGTGCACTAAAGGGACACATTACTACACAGGTTCCGCAGAAAACACAAGCGCGGGCATCATATACTTCTGGTATAATATCTTCTAGTGCAGGAAATCGACGTGATGTTCCAACTGGACCTCTCGAAATAGCATCCTTCGGACATACCCTAGCACAGGTTCCACATCCTACACATTTGGTTCTGTCCAAAATCAATTCTAAACTTTCAGTCAAGAATTGAACTTTTACATGTTCTACTTCTTTACTAATTGATCTTGATATTTTTGGAAATGACAAATTCTTTACCTCATTCAGTTTCTAATAATTCTAAATTAACTGCGCTTGCGGGACAAAATTTAACACAAACTCCGCAACCGTCGCAATTATGGGTTCTTTCCTTGTTATAAATATCATAAGCCATCCCATTTTTAACTAATATTACAGCATTCTCTTGAGTTAAATAACCCATCTCTTTTAGTTGATTAAAATTTATAGGACAAGAAGTTACACAGATATTACATCCTATACAAGTGTTCTTATTTATTTTTAATCGATAAATTTGCATCTTTTTCCCTCATTTTCAGATAGATATGGCGATATATTGTTGCAATAGCGTAAAATATTTGTAGATTTATAAACGTTAAATAATATCCGTTAATATTTAAAATATTATAATTAACTTAAATTGTAGAAAGTATATTTTTTTAAAAAATTTGTTGTAAGAATTGTTAAGTTCCTATAATAAAAAGAATTTTGATAATATTATAGAAATCAATTTCAAATTTTAACTTCTACAATTGTTTTTATAGCGGAGATGTAAGATCTTGGTTCAAATTTAGTTTTTCCTTAAACTTATTAATTCTTACACGAAATTTATATTAAATGAATGGTATTTTTATTAATACCGAAATTTTCGTCAAATAACATGGAATCTACGAAAAGTGAAGATTGTCTTATTTTTTATGGTTTCACACCACAAATTACCAAAATGCGTCATGTGTACAATTCAATTGAAGATTTTATGAAAAATAAACAACTCATTGATCCTTCTGATAGATTCAATTTGATAGTTTTTCAAAAAGATGGGCCAAATTATCTAGATCACTTTACTTTTGACTATGAACATATTTTAAAGACCTTAAAATCATTAAGTAAAGATATTACAAGGGCGAATATTACAGGTGGAATTTTTTTAGCAATCACTTTTATAATTGAGGTATACAAAAAAATTTCTGAAAAAATCTTTAGGCTTTTTATATTAGTTGATGATGGGGCTTATGAAATCCCTGATGATTATCTACCAGCTTTAGAGGAACTTATTAAGAAAGTTAGAGATATGCCTTTTTTTATTGATACAATACTTATTGGATCTCCATATTCTGATCAAGCTCAAAAACTATTGAAATTAACAAATTTATGTAATGGAGATTTGTATAGTTTGAAGAATATAAAGGAGTTAAATCCAATATTAACTAGTCTTTCAGAAAAAAAATACATTTCAAAACCCGCATTTGTAAAACAACGGTTAAAAATGATTCTTCCAGATAATCAACCATTTTACATTAATCTTGCAGATGCTCCAAAAAAAGTTAGCGGTATAGCAACTTGTTCTATTTGCTTTCAGAGGGATGATCATGGTATAGTTAAGTGTCCTTCATGCGAAACGATCGCACATGAAGTTTGTTGGGCACAATGGACTGAAACCTCCAATATTGGAATATCTTATGTTTTTAGGTGCCATAATTGTTTTAATATCTTAAAACTTGATAAAGAATTTGTACACGATGTTCATGTAGGTAAGATCCCTACCATAGCGGAATTATCCAAAATGGAGAAAAAAAATATTTTTGAATATTTGCATGAGTTAGAAAGCAAAGCTAAGCCTCAGATAATTCATGCTGAAGATCCTATGGCAATTGAAATAAAATCTGTAATTGATACAAAAAATGCAAAGCCTCAGGATATTGAGAAAAAGAGGAAACCATTAATAATTATTTGTCCAAATTGTAGCAAGGTTATGATAGGAGACAAAAAAAACTGTCCTTCTTGTGGGTTTTCATTATTTTAACTATGTTCTAAAAATACTTAATTTTTTAAAATAATCTTCTTTAATTGGGTATTAAATCTTCATAATTTATTTTTTTTCTATTCTCCTCTAAGTATAGTGCCACTAAAATTTATAATCAATATATTTAAATAATTTTAGGTAAATTCAAATATTAATTGAATGAAAGAATGAATTCTAATGATAATTATTAAGGTTTATATAAAATGAGTTCTGATGTATTTACGTTTCTTGTTGGAGGTAAAGCTGGTGAAGGTGTAAAAAAAGCGGGTTCTGTAGCAGCACACATTTTTTCCAGCTTAGGTCGTCATGTGTTCCAAATGGATGATTATATGAGTTTAAT
>JBHLKB010000377.1:0-3162 GCA_048887205.1 Candidatus Hodarchaeota archaeon | reverse complement strand
TTGTCTAGCTGAGAATATTATCTTTTTTTGCATCCCTTAATCATTTATTATAGTTTTACATTCATTAATTTACATTCCTATCTCAATTGTATTTTATACTACCCTTTAATATTAAGTTTAAAAGGATATGCTTTTAAATATTAACAATAATTTATCATCAATACATTTTTTTCAAAAAAAGATAACGTGAAAGATTTATGGAAACTAAAAAAAGGACTTTCACTCGGTTTTTAATTATACAAGTTCTACTTATAGGAGTTTTATGGGCTGCTGATCGCATTTTTTTCTTTTTCGAGTCAGAATTTTTTAATACTTATTTAGATCACGTTTTAAATTTACCTAATGTTGATCTCTATATTGCTATAATGGTTACACTCTCAGCGATAATGGGATTAATAATGAATTTTGTGTGGGGTGTCTTTAGTGATAATACTCGATCAAAATGGGGTAGAAGACGACCTTATTTTCTTTTTGGCATCATTGCTGGAATTGGGATGATTTTATATGGCTTATCTAATAATTATACTATATGTATAATCATAGATGTAATCTTGATCGGGGCGACTGCAAATGCTGTATCTGTTTCTCAGCGAGCTATTATTCCCGATACGGTCGATTTAGAGCGTCGAGGAAGAGCAAACGGAATAATCCAAGCTATATCTTATCTGGGATTAATAGTTGCACTTGCTTTTTTTCTATTAGGCAATGAGTTATTCGGAGTACCGGCCCCTTTCCCTAAAACAGGTACTATCATCACACAAGAAGGTCATTTTATTCTTCTTACTATTGGAGGCTTAATATATATTGTATGTTGTGTTATCGGATTTCTGTTTATCAGAGAAAAGTCTGCTTCAGAGTTACCCCCAAAAAGGAAATTTATAAAAGAGCTAAAAGATTTAGTTGATTTAAAGCAGTTAAAAGAACAAAAAAATTTCTTTAAAATTTTACTGGCAGCAACTATTTTTACAGCGGGGATCTATTCTGTATTGCCATTTTTTTTCGTATATATTTTTGGACTAGGGTTCACCACTACAGAACTATTAATTAGCGTTGCTGTAGGATTTGTTATTCTAATTCCAGCAGTTATCTTTTTAGGTAGACTGGCTGATAAATTTGGACGCAAGAGGTTTCTTCCTATTTTAATCGTTATTATCAGTATAACTTATGCTTGTATGATATTTGTAACAATGGGGACAGAAGTTAATTACATTCTATTTGTAGTACTACTTCCATTTATATTAATTGGATTATTAGGATTAGATACAATCATAAATGCATGGGCACAAGATACATTACCCGAAGACAAACGAGGAAAGTTTTATGGGATATTTAACATTGTCTATACCATTTCTCAAATGGGGGGATCATTGTTTGCAGGGATATTCTCGGTAACATTTGGTCGACCAGCAATTTTTATTGTGGGAGCTATATTCTTCTTAATCTCAATTCCATTTTTCCTATGGGTTAAGGAAACTCTAACAAAAAAATAATCTTTTTTTTTAATTTGAAAATAGATAAATGAAGTAATTTTCATTATTTTCTTTGGGATTCTACTATAATCTTTATCCATTTTTCTAGATCATAAAATTTAAACGCATCAACAGCCTCTTCCAAAGGAATTTTTTTAGTAATAAAACTAACTAAATCAACAGTTTTACTTGCGATAAAATCTAAAACCTCCTCCCAATATTCTTTATCTACTTTTGAGTTCACCATAGCTTCAGAATAAACTGATTCAACGCACTTTTTCCTACAATTTTGATGTATCAAAAAATTCCAGAAAATAATTTAATTCAAAATTAATATTTTTGATGCCTTCCATATTCCAATATAAAGATATTAAATCTTTACGGTATTTTAAAATCATTTAAATATTATCATTTTATTATAGAAAATATAATGGCGAAAATTATCAACGTTGCTATCATTGGAGTAGGAGATGTCGCAAGTGCTTTAGTACAAGGTTGTGAAAATTACAAGAAAAATCCCGACAAAGTAATAGGAATATTACCTGAAATCACGCAATATAGTATTAATGACATCAATTTTGTTCTCGGGATAGATGTTAATGCTAAAAAGGTTGGAAAAGATTTGAGTGAAGCAATCTTTATTGAACCAAATTGCAATATGAAACTATTCAAACCTAACTTCTTAGATGCACCGATTATAAAAGGACCTATTTTGGATGGTCTTGATAGTAATATTAAAGATATTATTCCAGTTGATGAAAATCAAAAACCTGTTGATATAATCAATGAATTAAAACAAAGAAAGGTTGATGTTGCCGTTATTTTATTACCTACAGGAAGCCATAAAGCTGTAAAATATTATGCATTAACAGCACTTGAAGCGGGTGCCTGTGTTATTAATGGAATGCCCTCTCATGTAGTCAAAGATTATGAGATTGTAGAAAAAGCGGAGAAATTGAATCTTTCCTTAATAGGAGATGATGTAAAATCTCAAGTAGGAGCTACTATTATCCATAGGTCATTGGCAAACCTTTTTCCTATGAGGGGTGCAGTATTAGATCGCACAATCCAACTTGATTGGGGAGGTTCGAGTGATTTCTGTAATTTATTAACACCTATGGAAGATGGTGTTTTAAGGTATGAAGAAGGAAAACGTCAGTCGAAGACAGAATCGGTCATTTCAAACTTGCAAAATAAACAAGATATAGATTGTCAAATATCTGCTGTTGACTATATCCCATTTTTAAAAAATCAGAAAGAAGCTTATATGAGACTTGAGGGACGGATTTTTGGTGGTGCTCCAGTAAGAATAGATATTACTATGTTTGTAGAGGATGGAAATAATTCCGCAGGAGTTATTACGGATTGTATTCGTGTAAGTAAGATTGCTAAAGATAGAAAGATAGGAGGTATTTTAGATTCTGCTTGCTCTTTTTTTGCGAAACATCCTCCTGAACAATTAGAGGACTATATTGCGAAAAAAAGATTAATTGAATTTTTACTAAATGAAAGAGAAAGGTAACTTAAACCTAATTATTTTGCTTTAACTTTAGCTAATGTTTGATAATATTGTTCTCGCAATAAAACTAGATTATAGATATGGTCAGAGATTAAGCTTATAGCTTCTGGAATGCTTCTAAAACTTGGAAAATCATTAACATCTATTATATATGGTCCTTCTTCAGTCAAAATA
>JBHLKB010000376.1:0-3179 GCA_048887205.1 Candidatus Hodarchaeota archaeon | reverse complement strand
AATAAAAAGTTACCCCAGATTTTTTGAATCTTTGATATTTTTCACTTTTGCAAAAATTATCTAATTGACTAATAATATCTTCGATAGATCGATTTGCTAAAAGCTCTTTCTCTCTTTCTTTTCTTTCCTTGAAGGTATTAAGAAGAACTGATTCGATACATTTAGTATCTGATATTGAAAAGTTAATTTTCTCACGCTTTAGATTGTTTGTTAACTTAATTTGCGTTGGATCAGTCAGTACAGAATTCATAAAGGCTTCTTTTCTCCGTGCGACAATATGAAATGGAATATCGACAGTCTCTTCGGTAACAAGTATATAACATCTCCCTGGTGCAAATCTGCCAGTTCTTCCACGTCTTTGAATTAATCTAATTTCAGAAGGAACTGGTTCATAAAAAATTATTGCATCAACATTTGGAATATCTAAACCTTCTTCAGCAACACTTGTAGCAATTAAGATTTCAATTTTTCCTTCTCTAAATTTTTGCAATATTTCTATTTGAAAATGCTGAGGAAACCCAGTATCCTCCCTCTTATGGGCTTGTCCAATAAATTTTTCAATTTTTAGTTCCCTGCTAAATTCATTTATTAATGTAGTTTTTAGAAATTCTGCCATTTCACGATATTGTGTAAAAATTAAAATCTTTTTATTGTTAAATTCATCAATCTCTTCTCTAATAATTGAGATTATCTGTCTTATTTTAGGATGAGTTAAGTTTGCTTGTTCTTTATTTTCAAGTACAGAATTTATATAGTTAAGATGCTCTGAATTGACAATTCTTTTGGCAGATATAATATCCTTTTTAGCTTTACGCTTAATTCTGTTTAAAAAGGATTTAAAGAGAGATATATCTTGGGTTTCTAATAAATCTTTAGCATGAAGTATGGATATACAACTTGAACAATATGAGTATACAGTAGGAATATCAAGTTGTTTTTTCTTAACGATATCTATAATTCTTGGAGATTTGTAATATAAACACTCCAAATATTCCTCCTCTGATAATGCTAATTTATCTCTTTCCTCATAATGTAAAGATAACGTTAAATCACGTGATATTCCCAAGAAATCTAACTTTGAATAATATAGTTTATTTGGAGCTATTAGGCTATTTTTAATAAAGAATCTTAAATATTTTTCAAATAAATTATTCCAAACCGCACTCAATTCCCTCAATTCAATAGGTAAATCTATTAAATTGATGAAGGTGTCAATGTCATAAATGTAATCTTTTACATCATAATCTTGATAGTTTTTAAAGATAATATTTTCAATATATAAGTTATCACATATTTGCTGAATACGCTCATAATCTTTCCCTGGAGAAGCAGTTAAACCTAATATCAATGGATCAGTACAAGTATTAATATACTCCTTTGATATGAAATTATATGCATAATTACCCCTAGTTTTATGAGCCTCATCAAATATTATCAATGATACTTGGGTTAAATTATAACGACCCCTGACTAAATCATTTTTTATTACTTGGGGCGTGGAAATTATAATTCGTGAATTTCGATATTGTAGAATTCTCTTTTCTGGAGGTATTTTCCCTGTAAATGATGTAATTTCACCTAAGTCAACATCAAAGAACTTCTCACAAGAAACTTTATGCTGTGAAACTAAAGGCCTTGTAGGGGCAAGAATTATGATTTTTGCTCTTGGATATTTTTTCAAGCAATTTGATATTAATATAATACCAATTATTGTTTTTCCTAAACCAGTTGGCAAAACAACCAGAGAATTTTTATTTTTACAATTAATAACAATATTTTTTTGATAGTCTCTATAGAGAATTTGGTCTTTTTTCAAGAATGGACCATTTAAATATGAGTTAAGCTCTTTTTGCATATTAAGAATAACTGTAGATTAATTACTTTTAAAAGTAATATGGCTATAAGATTTTTATAATATAATATTGACTATTTACTAGGAGTCGCTATTTATTAATTTAGAAATAAGTTAATAAATTCTATTTCAATTTAAGATAGTGGATATTAAACTGGGAAGAATAAAATCTTCTTTTTAGCAACCTGGCGTTTTATTTGGTTATTATTTTCAAGCTTTTTTAATGTGAGAACAACCCAACCTCGTGCTACAGTATGTAAGAATTTGCTTTCAGTTGGATAAATTGTTTTTATTATATCTTTGGGTGATACTCCTCGTTTTGATTTTTTATGTATTATATTTAAAACTTGTTGTTCTCTTTCTTTTCTATGTTTCAAGATTTCATCAAGTCTTTCATGTGGATTTTCTATTGGACTTCCATGTGCTGAGAGAATTAAATTAAGATTGGGTAGTTTTTGAAATTGTTCTATAGAGGCAATATAATCATCAATATTTGATTCGGGTGGACCTAACCAAGTAGTTATTGATCTTAATACATTATCACCTGAAAATAAAATTCCCTTTTGTTCATTATAAAGAGAAATATGATCCTTGCAGTGGCCCGGTGAAGGAAAAATTTTCCAAGTCTCTCCATTGATCAGAATTTCTGAATTTTCTTCTATGATTTCATCTGGATCATCTAAAAAGGAAACACCATACATTCGTTGATAAAATAATTTTGAGCCTAAAAGTCGAAAAAAATTCCTTATCCTACTTTTTACTTTTTTTCTAATCCTTAAGTAATCTTCAAAATCATCCGCTTCAAAACTTTTATAAAAAGTTTCTTTATCTCTTATAACATCAGCCATTTTTTTTGTCAAAATCGTTTGTAGCCCTAAAGAATCTCGTAATCGTTTTAATCCACTAAAATGGTCAGGATGACAATGACTTGGTAATATTCTAGTTAGTCTAAACTCTTTATTTTGGGTTTTATAATAGCTTTCAATTTCTTTTAATTCTTTAAAAACATGATTGATAGCTTTTTTAGTTCCATAACCCGCATCATATATTATACCAGCAGAACCAGCAATAATATATATATTTTCTGGAGGTTTTGCGGCACCCAGAGCCCCTTTTTCCTTAATTAAAAATATTCCAGGATAAACTTCAAACACGTTTTTAATAACAGTACGTACAAAAAAAAGTTTTTCATAAAAAGAACTACTTTTAATTAAGCTTGTTTAATGGCTCTTTTTAATTTTTTTAGTATTTTATCAGTGGCTATAACATTTGCAAACCATAACTCCATTCCCCTCAACGCTGCATTATGTAAGCTAGGAGACCATCC
>JBHLKB010000375.1:0-3196 GCA_048887205.1 Candidatus Hodarchaeota archaeon | reverse complement strand
CTATTGCAAAACCCCCATCTTGACACTGTACTAATGAATGTGGCGTATAACAGCGATCTGTTCTTCTATTATGATACGTTCTATCCCAAAGTCTATTTCCAAAACGATCAATACGGAAAAGCCATACATCTCCAACCCCAATAGCAGTATCTGTTACTCCTGCGAGTACAAAATCTCCATTATTACATTCCACAATTGAACGTCCTAGATCCCCAATCCAATGCGAAGCATTTTGTTCTGGGCCACTATAACTTAGGCTCCACAACAATGAACCATTATCCGCAACTCTTACCACCATACAATCCTTATTGGTAATTGCTGCGCTGGTATTTGTATATGTAGCTGAGAGAGCAAAACCACCTGTATTACATTCTATTACTTGAAAACCTTTATCTTCCTCAGTTGCTCCATATGTGTAGTTCCAAAGGTGCGTCCCATCAGCAGAGATACGTACTAGCCAAATATCTAAATCTCCTGATCCTGAACTATTAGTCCATCCTGCAATAGCATAATCGCCATTATTACATTTAATAATTGATTTACTATTATCAACATAATCCCAATCATAAGTTTTATTCCACAACTCTATTAGTTCCGTTTGTTGATTAGAAGTTTTTATTAAAGCTTTCTCATAATTAAAATCATGAATTTTAGTAAAATCAATTTGATTGTGCATAATTCCAATATAAGAAAAGAAAAAGGGCTCCAGAAACAATAATAAAAAGATAAAGAGATATCTTTTATGAGAATTCATTTTAAAAACAATCCTTTTTTGTAATTTTTAGTTTTATTATTTCAAAGTATAAGATTTTAACTATTTTAATTCGATGGATTTGACAGTCCTAATTTAAATTTATTAACATAATTGTATATTTTATTGCTCTGATTAAAATTAATCAAATAGTTTAAGATGCCTGAAATATTTTAAGGATATAACAGTAAATAATAATTAATCGATAGATTTGTAGAGTATGAGTATGCAAGGAAAAACATGCTTAATAACTGGAGCGAATTCGGGGATTGGTAAAGCAACAGTTAAAGGATTAGCAGAAATGAATGCTACAATAATAATGCTTTGTCGTGATAAAGAACGTGGAGAAAATGCACAAAAAGAAATCATTGAACAAACAGGGAATAAAAATGTTGATTTACTTTTATGTGATTTATCATCACAGAAAGCTATTCATAGCTTTGTTTCAGAATTCAAAAATAATTACCAAAGTTTGCATGTTCTAATTAATAATGCTGGAATTATGCTTAAGAAGCGAATAGTATCAGTTGATGGGTTTGAAATGAATTTTGGTGTGCATCATCTTGCACCGTTTTTATTAACAAATTTGTTACTTGATGTGCTAAAAAAGAGCGCTCCTAGTCGTATCATTAATGTAAGTTCTGCAGCACACAAAAGAGCAAGAATTGATTTTGATGATCTTCAGAGTGAATATAAAAAATATAGCTTATTTAGAGTATACGGAGTTTCAAAATTGGCATTGATGTTATTTACATACGAATTAAGTAGAAGGTTAGAGGAGACTGGAGTCTCTGTTAATTCTCTTCATCCTGGTGTCGTAAATACTAATCTAGGCCGAGATCAATCCAAATTTAGCCAAGTATTTGCTAAAGCTTTTTTTAAAAGCCCAGAAAAAGGAGCGGAAACTTCAATATATTTAGCATCTTCACCGGAAGTAGAAGGCGTTACTGGCAAATATTTTGTGAAAAAAGAACCTCGGAAATCATCCGAAGAATCCTATAATGAGGAGAACGCTAAGAGATTATGGAAAATTAGTGCAGAAATGACAAAACTAGATATTTAACAATTTTCTTTATTAGTTTTATTTCTTTATTTTAAATTAAATTTTAACTATTAATCTAATTGTAATGTTTAACCAAAAATGTTCCACCCTATACCAAAATCTATAAAGCAGAGAATGGAGTATTTAGAGGAATTAGATAGAAAAGATAGAATTGATGGATCATCTAGAATGGAAAGACTCCGTCAAATTCCTCCCGAAACTGGGAAATTTCTTTCAATTTTAGCTGCGAGTGCTCCCAAAGGCGAATTTTTAGAAATCGGAACAAGTGCAGGTTATTCTACTATGTGGATAGCATTAGCATGTCAATTAAATGGTAATAAACTAACTACTTTTGAAATATTAAAAGAAAAAGCAGAACTAGCTAAAGAAACACTTCGAATAACGAAATTGGAGAATATTGTTGAATTAATAGAAGGTGATGCCCGTGACTTTTTACCAAATTACAAGAATATCTCATTTTGTTTTTTAGATGCGGAGAAGGAAATTTATGGTGAATGTTATGATTTAATAGTTCCCAATATGGTTAAAGGTGGCATTTTCGTTGCAGATAATGCAATCAATCACTATGAGACACTGAAACCCATGCTAGATAAAGCCTTAGCTGATGAACGAGTGGATGCATTAATCGTGCCCATAGGAAAAGGTGAATTAATCTGCCGAAAGAATTGAAGTTGATTTAAAGAACTATTATACCTTTATATATTTTATAAACCTAATATACAAAGAAGCTTTATCTAATAAATTGGTTTTCTATCATAATAAATAGCTCGTATGCGAAATTTTATGGAACAAAATAAATTTCCTCTGAACGAAAAATTGAAATGCCCTATCTGTAATTTTAAATTCATCCCAGAATCTTTTCATTTTGAAAAGACCCATTTTGATGCTATTGAATCTAAAGGCGAACTCACGAGTTTTCAAAATGAAAAACATCAACTTGTTGTAAAGCCCTTTACTTCTTTTCGTGGGTCTTGGGTAACCTATTGTCCCGAATGTGGATATATTATAAGATTTGCCGCAGAAATTGGTAAGAAAATAATAACAGAAGAACATTCACGTATACTGAAAAGAGGTACATTTGAGGAATTTGGGAAATCATATAAATATGATTTTAATGAGCGAACAAAACCATTTATGGATCAATCAGAATATTTCATAGAAAAAGTCGATAATATTAAGAGGAAGATAAAAGATGCTTTAGATAAAATAAATTTTGATCATTGGGGTACTCCTTATAGAGAATGGAAGACAGACAAGAATGTTGATACGTTCAAATTTTTAATCCGGTTTTATACAAATATAAAAGACTATTCTGAATCACAAGTTGAGAAATATGACAACAAAGAAATGCCAGAAAAGATTAAGGAATTAAACTTACCTTC
>JBHLKB010000374.1:0-3201 GCA_048887205.1 Candidatus Hodarchaeota archaeon | reverse complement strand
TTAAGAATTATATTTATTTAATGGATTTTTATTATATTAAACTCATAAGTTAATACTAAATAAATTAAAAAGATTAAGATTATATCCCTAAAATTTTAATAGAAAATCCTATAATTTAACTCGTCAATAATGTCTTTTGAAAATAAAAACATTTTAATTACTGGCGCCGCAGGTTTCATAGGCAGTAATTTAACAGATAGTTTACTTGAATTGGGTGCTAGAGTGATAGGAATTGATAATCTTTTTAATGGAAGATTAGAAAATTTAGATAATGCAATTAAAAGTGAAAAGTTCCAATTTTTTAAAGGTGACATTAGAGATATCAATTTTTTATTAGAGATATCTAAAGATATTGATATAATGTATCATCAAGCAGCATTTACTAGCGTTCCACAATCAGTATTGATGCCCCAATCATGCAATGATGTTAATATTAATGGAGTTTTAAACATATTAAATACAGCAAGAAAAAATAATATAGATAAAATCATTTTTGCTTCAAGTTCTTCGGTTTATGGAGATGAACATTCCTTACCAAAGAAAGAAGATATGAAAAAGAATCCGAAATCACCTTACGGTGTTTCAAAATTAGCAGGTGAGGGATATATTCAAGTATATAATCAGCTGTATGGATTAAATACCACCATTTTAAGATATTTTAATGTTTATGGTCCTAGACAGATAGACTCCCCGTATAGTGGAGTTATAGCAATATGGCTTGGAAGAATTATTAGAAATGAGGAATTGATAATTTTTGGTGATGGACAAAATTCGAGAGATTTCACATACATTAAAGATGTGGTTCAAGCAAATTTATTAGCTTTAAAATATGATACTCCCGGTGAAATATTTAACATTGGTGCAAATTCACCGATAAAATTAGTAGATCTTGCAAAATTAATGTTAAAAATTACGAATAAAGAATATCTTAATATTATTTATTCTGATCCTCGACCAGGAGATATTTTACATAGTTATGCTGATATATCTAAGGCAAGAAAATTAATTAAATTCGAACCTGAATATATTCAAGAGAAGGGTTTAAAGGATTATTTAAACTGGTATTGTAAAAAATATCAAATAGATTTAAAAATTAATTAATGTATTTTTAGGAATGAGAATTCAAAATTCGAGCTTGAATAAATGTATCTTTTATGTAAAAACAAGGATTCATTTATTTATAATAATATTTTCTGCAATATCTTTATTATTTATCTCTCTAGAAATTACAAATTTTAATATAGTTTCTGGTTTATATCAAATCATTTATCTTGATTTAATTTTTCATTTAATGGTTTTTATCAGTATGTTTTTTACACTATTATTTTTGCCTATTTATCCAATTATTTTTATTATTTTCAAAGAAAAAAATTTGAATTTTATAGAACAATTAGCTATTACTGTTGTAAGTAATTTATCCTTTTATATTATCATTGGAATATTTGGATTTTATTTGGGATTTGCTTTAACAGAATGGTTTTTCTTCTTTATTTTGTTAATAACCTACTTCATTATTCTTTCATACATTTTCGTTATTGATTTAAAAAGGGGAATATTTCAAATATTTAAATTAAAGTTAATCCATAATGAAAAAGGAAAATTTATTGACAATTTTTCTATTTTAACTTTCATTAAAAAGTTTAGATTTTCAAATTCAGTTTTATTAATTATTTTTATCTTTTTAGTTTGCATCTTAGGGTTTCTTGGTGCTAGTATATTTATAGGAACAGATCCTTGGATGCACATTTCAGTCATTAAATTTATTGCAGATATTAATTATTTACCTTTAACTGATTATTTTGGTACTTTTGGATTCCATATTATTGGAGTAGTAATCCATTTTTTTTCAGGAGTAGATATCATTCTAATACCTAAATTTTTCATGTTTTACACGTTCTTAATATCTTCATTGATCCTATATAGCCTTTTTATGAGAATTTTTAGGAATAAGAATTTAGCACTATTTGGGATTTATGTTTTAGTATTTTCGTCACTAGGATTCTTAAATATGATGTATCAGTTTTGGCCCTCTAGTTTAGCATTAATTCAGGGAATAACATTATTTTTTCTTTTATATATAAGATTAGAATCTTTTACTAAAGAAAATGAGCCAAGCAAGAAACAAATTTTCTCAAATATGTTTTTCTCATATTCTTTATTTATTGTTATTTTCATCAGTTGTCTTTTTGTTCATTCTTTAATAGCAATGATTATTCTAACTTCTTTTATATGGATTTATTTAATTTATTTTGTAAAAAGCTATAGAAGAGGTTATGATATTATTCTATTGTGTGTATGTTTAAGTATTTTTTTTGTTTTCTATTTCTTAAATATAAGTACAGGGCATTTTATTATTTTTACTAGTTTAAACACACTACCCTGGTATTACCTTTTATTTGGAATTATTCTTATCGGTATATTGGAAGGATTAATACTTTTACACTATCGTAAGTCACTAATTTTCACGAAGGGAAGATATTCTTTAATTATATTCGGGCAAAAGCATAAACGCTTAAAAAAAATAGAAGAAAAATTATTGTTTCCTCTGATTTTCGCTTTTATAATAATTACTATGTCTGCTTTTGCGATTGCTAATTTATTAATTTTTAAATTTAGCGCTGTAACAATTGTCACTGGATTTGAAATTTTACTCATTTCTTCTTTTGCGATTTGGGGATTATATATATTTCAATATAAACCGAGGGGCAAACCTTTATTGCTTTGGGGATTTGCATTAGGAATTCTATTAATAGCTGGTCTTCTATTTGATTTTATTACATCATCATACACCTTTTTTTCTAGAATTTTTTATTTATCATCTGTATTAATTACAATTGGATTTGTGGCATATATTTATAAATTAATTAAAACCAATGCAATACAAAAAAGCAAAATGAAATTTTTTATGATATTTGTAATATCTTTCTCTTTATTGACTACATATTTCGAAGTACAATCCTCAATTGAATTTTACAGTTTAAAGCATAAAGAAGTCAGTGCTATCCAATGGTATTCTAACTTTACTTCTAATCAAAATGTTATAATCGCAGAGTTTGGATGGAGTTCAATTTTTATTTATTATGATTATCCATTTGACGAAAATAATGCATCTCTTTCACTAAATTCTGTTATTTTTTTCCAAACTGTCTCAAACAATTATATGAATCCTAAACTACATATTCAAAATGGTACAAATATACT
>JBHLKB010000373.1:0-3206 GCA_048887205.1 Candidatus Hodarchaeota archaeon | reverse complement strand
AATTTTATATTAAATGGATATATAAGGTAGAATATCACCGTTCTTTAATATAAATCTTACTTCTCTTCCTTAATAATAATTAATTTTTCTCGCTTTTCCTTCATATTTTAAAAACCTCCTGTAGAAATTAATTAAAATATACTCTGCCTATCAAGATAGAATTTGCGCGTATTCTCTCTCTTACATTTTTTACACAGAGCAACGTTAGAACCAAAAGTATGAAATTCTAACTTTATTTTCTTCCCACATTTTAAGCAATTTATTTTTTCCAACTCTTATACTTCCTTCTCAATTTTTTAGTTTTTGTTATCTCTGTTAAGAAAAAAAAAGAAAAAAATAAAGCTTTAGAAATTATTTATTTTGTTTCTATATATATTCGCGTCAAGTTTAGCTTTAAGTTTGTTTATGTAAATTAATTCTTCATGATATTTAGCAGGTTTGCTATATTTGGATAATCGTAATAATTTTTGCTTCTTTAATGGCACTTCTTCCATCCTAAGCTCTTCTTCAGGAATTATAATGATAATTTCTTCTTGTTTTTCCAAATCTAATACTTGAACCATTTTTTTAACCTCTATTTTTTACTTTTTTAATTTTTTACCTAACTTTTAATAGGTTTTTCTTCATATATAGATTCGCACTTCGCACTTCATGTAAAGTTCATACTTTATTATGAAGTGTAAAGTTTATAAGGAACCTGAATTATTATAAATATAAGAATAGAAACACAATAAAATGCATTTTTGGAAGTGAAAGATTTATCCTATGAGTAGATCAGAGAGTGTCCTATATCCACCTGGAGAGATATTAAATCCGATCATTGGGAAATCTGATTATGAATATATCATACTATGGATGCTCAATAATAATGATACGTGTATATGGTCAGATTTTACAGCAAAAATAAGTGAGTCAACTTTATCAGGTCATTTAAGGAAGCTTAAAAACAAAGGATTTATTAAGAAACCAGAGCGAAACCATTATAGAATAACTTTACAGGGGAAGGAGCGATTTAATGAATTAACCTATGATAGAAAATTAGGCAAAAGGAGACTGAAGTATCCCCCTAAGGCAATTCTCAGGCGTAGAAATTATGATCATTGGATTCTATGGATGTTATATAATAATTATTCGTGCAAATGGTCAGATTTTAAGCAAGAACCACTTTCAATTAATCAGTCCTCGTTATCTAATAATTTGAATATGTTAATAGAAAATGGCTTTATAACTCGAGAGAATAAAGAATATGTGATATCACCAGTGGGTAAAACAGAATATTTTTCAATCCTAAAGCAGTATGATTTGGATCGTCAATCGATCTTAGAACAGGAAAGTAAGAGAATAGAAGAAATCACAGAAAAAACGAGAGATTTTTTTTATAGATATGAAATTGAAGATGATGAGCTAAAATTCCGTTATCTTGATTATATCTTAAAATTGAATTATTCAAAAGTTGATTCAATGTTGAAAAATGAAGAAGATTTTAATAAAATTCTACTATTCCTTTCGATGAATCATCCAAATCAATATCCAGATTATATATCAACCGAGGATTTTTCCCTGAAATATGTTATTGATGAGACGACACTGAATTATTATATACGAGAAATTATTGATAATCAATTTTTTCAAATCAAGTTTTTCAAAATAGAAGATAAACAAAATAGGATTTTCTATTTTCAAAAAGGTGAACCACTTGAGAAAATACTTAATGCTATAGTAGAGAAGTATATTACAAAATTCACATACTTAAATAAGTTTCAAGATAATCCAATTATTGATATAAACTTATTATTAGAGAATATAATTGAAGAAATTTGTGGGAATCTATTTAGAGACAATTTGAAAGTTGCTTTAAAAGCATTTTTACCTGATTATATTAAATATTTAGCTTATAAAATCGAAGCTGAAACAAAATTAGTTGATCGAGAAGCGAAATTAGAAGGTTTTGTATGGCAAAATATCTTCGAAGAGTTTCAAAAATTTGAGCCTTCAAGTCAAAAAGTGGGTGCTATAGATGACGAAGGTTTTTATGCCATAAGTAAATTTTTTGATGTATTAGATATTGTCAAATTTACCAAGTTGAATTTCTTGAGATCAAAAGAAGTTCAAGATACCTATAATCCTAAAGGGCATGAAATCTTTAAAAAAATTGGGACCTTATTAAATAAAGATAAAATTGTTAAAGCTAAAACTCTATTTGAAAGCATAGATGATCAACTAACAGACTTAAATAAACTGATTTTAAGAGATATTATAACTACAGCCGAAAACAATTTAAAAGATTCAATTAAAATTACTACTGAAATTATTGACAAATATCCAAATGAATTTATTGGATATTTATTACAATCAATAACTTGGTTTTTAATGGATAATTACGAGGAATCTTTAGAGATTATTAATAATGCATTAGAAATAACACCTAATGTTCTTTTGAATTGTCAAAAGACTCAAATTTTAATTAGAATGTATCGGGAAGATAAAGCACTTGAGATAATTGAGGAAAATTTAACTAAATATCCAGATAATCCAATATTACTAAGACTTAAATATTGTGTGTATATTACTCATTGGATTTCACTAGTAAAAGATTATAATAAACCCTTGGGTATTATAAATCGATTGACCAACTTGAATCCAAATGATCAAGAACTTCTGCTTTTGAAATGTATATATTATTGTGAGGTTAATAAATATAAAGAAGCGAAGAGATTAATAACAAAAAAATTTGAATTTAATAATTTTAAAAAAAATCCCAGAATCGATACAATTGCGTATTATATTTTAGCATATTCCTATTTAGCTCGTGGCAAATTTGATAAATCTTTAGAAACTGCCAATTTAGTTTTAACACTTTATCCTGATTATCCCATTTCATTTCTCACAAAAGCATTAGTTATTGGTTATAATTTGATTCATAGGTTTACGTTTAAAGTGCCAAATATAGATACGTTTACAGATTTAATAAAACTTGCATTGTCTTTTGACCCGATTAAATATAATAAAACAAGATATCTTCAATTACAAGCATTAATTTTAAATGCGCTTGGAAGATACGATGATTCAATTAAATCTATTGATAATGCTATAGAATTGGTTCCGTCATTAATTCCTCTATATGCCACGAAGACATATCTCTTAATTATTTCCAAAAGAGAAGGTGAAGCATTGAATCTGATCGGTGAATTGTTAAAAAGTTATCC
>JBHLKB010000372.1:0-3250 GCA_048887205.1 Candidatus Hodarchaeota archaeon | reverse complement strand
TTAAGTCTAGTTGGTTCTGAGATAATGGTAAAAGTAGGTTTAAATGTTCTTAATCTATTTTCGATACACCATTTAGTCCCATATAAGCCTCCCATTTCCTCATCCGCAACAGCATTCAATATTAAGTTTCCAGAGAGTGTTATTTGCAATTTTTTTAGTATTTTTAAAGCTATAATGATTGCCGCTAATCCTCCTTTCATGTCTGTTGCTCCTCTTCCATAAAGATACTTTTTTCTTTTTATAGTAGCAGACAAAGGGGGATATTTCCAATCCTCTTCATTTCCAGGAGGAACTACATCCATATGTCCATTATACAAGAGATTTTTTCCTTTAAAGTTGTCGCTTAAATACGCAATTAAGTTAGCACGGTTATCGCCAAAAGGCAAAACTTCAGTTTTTATATTAACTTTTTTTAAATACTTATCAATAACTAATGCTACGTTTTTCTCATTTCCTGGAGGATTATAAGACTCAGCTTGAATTAACTCTTGGAGAAACGTGATATACTCATGTTGATTTCTTTTAATTTCATTTAAGATCTGATCTTTCATCATTACAGATTTCTTTTAAATAATTATTTAATATAGATATTAAGATGGATTTATAATTTTATAATAGAAAACGTTTCGGTTCTTTTAAGCAGTTCTATCAAAAAAAATAAAACTCTATATAATCTTGAAAGAGACCTTATTCTCTCAAATAATTATAAGCAAAGAGAGTGTAAACTTTAATAGCATTAATAAAATCCTGTATTTCTACATATTCATTGGCAGAATGAGCAACATTTACATTTCCAGGTCCAAATACTATGGTAGATTGACAAAAATTTGTATTACGATAATACTTTGCATCTGTACTTCCAGGAAAGAAGAAATAAAAGGGCTTTTTTTTATAAATCTCTTCTACAATATTGTAAAAATCTTTTAAAACTTTTGATTCTTTCCAATCATACCAATATGATGGTTCGCCTTTAAATTGTACTTCTAATTGTACAAATGGTTCTTCAGTATCCTTAATTGGTTCTTGTTCAATTCGATACCCTAATTCATTTATTAGCTTTTTCAAACCGTTTAACACCATTTCAATAGTTTGCCCTGGTAATAATCTAAAATCAATTATAGCTTCACATTTATCGGGAATAATATTTGGCTTTATTCCTCCATTAATCATAGTTACACTCTTCTCAAAATGAAGGCTGACTTTTATTAAACTTTGTACTGTAGATTGCTCTTCTAAAATTCTCTTAAAATCATCTTTACTGGGAAATGTTATACTTATTAATTCTTTTAATTCATCTTCGGATAAGGGAGGTTCAATTTTTGGCATATAATCATCCAATTTATCTAAGTGCTGAATTATATCATTCATCATAATAATTGCATTTTTTCCTAAAAATGGTGCCGAAGCATGGCTTGATTTGCCATTTGTCATCACTTTTAATTCAAAACGGCCTTTTTCTCCAAAGATGATTGCTTTTGGTAAGGGATTAAATCCAGTTGGTTCTCCTATTATGATAAAATTGCATTTTTTTGATTTTAAGATATTCTCAACACTCCATTTAGTCCCTAAGATACCACCTGTTTCTTCATCTGATACAGCATTTAAAATTAAATTTCCTGATACCTCGATGCCTAATTTTTTTAAAATTTTCAATGAAATTGCCATAGCTGCAGTTCCTCCTTTCATATCAGTCGTTCCTCGTCCATACAGCCTTTTTCTCTTAATAATCGCAGAAAGAGGCGGATTTTTCCATTCTTCTAATGAACCAGGGGGTACAACATCCATATGTCCATTATATAATAGATTTTTTCCATCAAAATTATCATTTAAGGTTGCTATTAAGTTTGCACGATTTTCCCCAAAAGGGAAAACTTCACATTTGATACCAGCATTTTTTAAATATTTCTCTATTTTTATTGCGACATTTTTTTCATCACCGGGTGGATTAAATGATTCAGTTTGTATTAATTCTCTAAGAAATTCAATATATTCATCAGTATTCATATCGATTTCATTAAGAATTAGTTCTTCACTCATATAAATTCCCTTTGTAATAAAATATCCTATTTCTATTAATGAAGAGTTTGAACGTTTAAAATATTTTGTTATATCAGAATTCTCACTGATAAATTTAATAAAATTGGGAAATTTTAATACTTTTAAATTATTTTATAAACAAAAATTAGGATATTACGGTTATTTTATTGATTCGACGAAAAAAAGAGCTAAAACGGATATTCTTTACCGTACTTTTTGTTCTTACTATTTTTTTATCTAATGTGCTGATCTTAAGCAGTATGAATGTATTTCAAGATGATAACACTGATAATACTTTTCATGAGGGATTATTAGAAAAAACACCTATAATTTCTAACCTCGATTTAGATGACAATATTACCGGTTCTGGTGTAAATCAAGATATTAGAATTTATGTGAATAATAAGTCTGAAAATCTTAACAACAATCAAGAATATTTCGAAATCCCTACCCTTTCATCAGAAGAGATGTTTCTTACTTATGGAGATTTTAATTTCACTTTTCAGAACAATTTCACTACAGATTATATATTAGAGAACGATACTGCTCTTTATGTAGATCAATTTATCTCTTTTAATTTTGACACAAATGAAAATTATTCAAATGTAACCTTTACAAATGGAATAATATTAGATGGTGTTTCGCCCGATAATTTCTTTGATAGTTCTAATTCAACCTCTATACATTTAAATGCCACCCAAGGATTATTAAACTTTACTGTTACAGCTAATTACACTAATACTAAATACAATTTAGGACCACTTAATGGAAATGTAGATTTTAACAGAACAAGAATTTTAGGTTTAATCCTATCATTTGTCTATGAAATTGATAATCACGCAAATCTTACTGTAAAAATACTGGACGACTCACAATCAACTTGGATTGATATCTTGACAGAAATACCTGTAAATAGTAGCATCGGGATTCAGGATTTACGAAAAAGATTAATAAATGAAAATTTGAATTTTATTGATTTATCTGATAGCTGTCATCTTCAATTTATTTTCGAGAGATATGATCAAACCCCATTTGAAGCATGGCTATACAATATTGATTTAGATGCTACTTATGCTTTTGATTTACCAATA
This sequence comes from Candidatus Hodarchaeota archaeon, assembly GCA_048887205.1. Taxonomy (GTDB): domain Archaea; phylum Asgardarchaeota; class Lokiarchaeia; order Sigyniarchaeales; family SOKP01; genus Loki-b32. Next base: position 122 of record JBHLKB010000372.1, on the reverse strand, counting down.
ACTAATCAAAAATATGTAGCATTAGAATTTGATTTAAAAGGAGAGAGATCCACCGTAAACGGCTTTTACGCGTGGATAAGAACCTTAAATCTTACGGCAGCTGCTACTACACAGTTAAATAT
>JBHLKB010000371.1:0-3255 GCA_048887205.1 Candidatus Hodarchaeota archaeon | reverse complement strand
TCATTTGCTCCAGAGGTATTATCCTCTCTTAAAATTCTAAGTAAATCTTGAATATTTTGAATTCTCAATCTGCTTTACTACAATTATCATTTGAATTAATGCCAATTATAATTGAATTAATTAAGCATACTTTAAAAATACCGCAATTAATAAAATTTCTTAAATATCCGACAGATTGCTAAGGCAACCCAAAGAGGAAGATCTTTGTCTTTAGTTTTCAATAATTTAAGATCCCACAAACCGTTTTCTAATTGTCTCTCTCTTAAGGTATTGAGAGCCAATTTAATTTGAGGATGAGATGTAGTAAAACCTAAGTTAGAGAGAGTGTCAAGTGAAGATACAATGTCAGTAAACCAAAAAGGGAACGACACTCTAAACCAATAATCTACAGCCTTACGATCGGGGTATTTATCAGGCTTGAAAAACCTTGATGCTAAAAGTTCTCCAGCTTTTTTTGCGTCTTCTAAATTTCGATAATTAGGATGAGCAGCAAAAGCCCTAAGTACTACACCAGTAACCATATGTGAGAAAGGTTTTTGCTTATTTGGTTGTAAAGTTTCTTCCAAATCCATAACATCTGACCATTTAGCATTATTAGTCCTAATTGGTACGGTCCAACCCCCATCATCTTGTCTAATTGATAATAGCCATTTGAATCCCTTTTCTACACGAGGATCTTGATCGTAACCCGCTTTTATTAAAAGTTCCATTATCGCAGCTGAATAATTTGGTGAATATTGATTACCGTAAATCCCTCTAAAATCTCCCTCTTCAGTTTGAAATGAGAATAAAAACTCAGCAGCTTTTTGAATAGCTTGATGTTGATTATCAAAGTTGTACTTTTCAATAAGAAATCCTAATTGCCTATATGTTTCTAACTGATCATAATTTTCTTGAGTCCTTATATCTTTTTTACTGCTGGGATATTTCCAAGAGCCATCATCTTGTTGTTTATTAATAATGTCAATAGGAATTGGTAAAGTCCATATATTTTCTATTAATTTTACCTCCTCTGTTAGTAAATCTTGTTTAACAAAAAAATCAATTGCTTTATTTTCTGTTGATAAAAGTCTAGGAAGAGGATCAAAATGCAAAATATCTTTCCATTCTTTCATAATAGTTAAATTACGATTTTAATTCTTTATATTCTAATTTTTACCCTTTTTGAATTTTCTTACAGAGTCTCAAAAATATAATGAATATTATATTCTGCTTAAAATTAATAAAAAAAAAGAAATTTAAGAATTTGTAGATTTTTTATTACTACTTGCGTACTACTGAAATGTGGTAATCTGCAGGACCCAATCGAGGAGAGATAAGCAACATTACATCAGGATATCGAAGATCTTCACCAATTGATGCAAGGTAAGGTTCTAAGTCTATGACACCATCATTGAGAACTGGATCCCAGTCTAATGTAGCTAATTCATCATAATAATAAACTCCTTCTATGAAAGTCTCTCTTAACACGGTAACAATGAAACTCGTTGCTGGGAATGGAGGTGTATAAAGAGAATCATCTGAAAATTCTACCCCATTAAGATAAACAGTATCAATCCACCAACCAGGATAATTCACAGCTCCATCTGTCATATATCGGAAGCGTACTGTCGTGATTTGCCCTTCATATGCAAAGAGGTCAAAATTAAGTGTTACCCAATCCTGAGTACCAGTCAATCCAGGCAATTCAGCAACAATCTGAGAGGCTGCATCTGAGTCATGGAGATAAGTACAATATACACCGTCATCGAGAGTTTCCCATTCATTTGTATCTGTATTAAAAATTTGAACGAATCCGTAATCCCAATAATCCTCAATACTGTATCGAGTAAGAACAGATAATGTATCAATTCCTGGTCCTGAAAGATCAACATCTAGTAATAATTCTAAATCAGACCATGCACCTGCTGAAGTTGAGTACCATAAATCACCATCATAAATCCATTCCGGTATAGCCACATTCTCATCTCCATCAAAATACAGTTCAGAAGGATATTGCCATTTCAATTTGCTTAATCGAATATAATCTGTTCCATATGACCCAAGCGCAGATACTCCCGTATCATAACCTAGTATTGTAATAGTATTTCCAAAGTCAGTTCCGTAAAGGTCAGGCCATTTATCCTTTACTTCATTGATTCCTAGGTCACCAGCTGCTTTATCATTGAAATTAATAGTTGTATAACCAGTGCGCATTAAAATATCCAATGTCCAATCCTTAAATACATCATCAAAAAGTATGCCTGATGGAAGTAGAGCTTCAATACCAGCAATACCAGTAATGTGATGTTGAACATAGTCCTTTAAGAAATGTGGTCCATAATTATCTTCTAAATAAGTTGCGAAAAGCAAACCCTGACCATAATCGGCTAAGATATTAATACCACCTTGATCTCCCCATTCAGTAAGTGAATTATCTGGTGTTGCAAGAAAACTATTAATAGAACTCCAATCTGTTGGATATCCACATAATATCTCAGCGAACATAGAACAACCTTCATTCATAAAAGGCGTTTTTATAGGCTGGTAATCATCATGAATAAGGTGTTGGTATTCATGAGCAATTGTTCCTTCATATTGAGCTCCAGGACCACCTACATAATTTTCCCAATTATAAGCGTCAATAGATATTATATTTCTGTCAAACCAACCCTCAAGAGTTGGGCTAAATACACCTATTACAAAGTATGGGTAAGTTGGATCATAATAATTATCATCTACGAAATTTGAAACTAAGATCACATTTCTTCCAGTAGGTTCAGGATCTGGTAGATAAGGCCAATATACTGGGGGTAATATATCTTTTGCTCCCTGATCTAATCCATAATGTGAATCAGGCATTCCAAAATAGGCTGTAACAGTCGGTAAAATATTGGAGCTGAATTCTGCTGCTAAATATGCAATTTGCTCATCAGTTACAACTGGAGTTGGCCTTGGATCTCCTGCTGGCCAATCAAACCTATCTGTTCCATCGGGATAACATCGTGTCCAAATTTCAACATCAACTCCAATATATCGCAATTTATACCATGTAAATATATAGGAACCAGCAACCCAGTCTATTGTACAGTATATTTTAATAGATCCAACAACATCAGCAGTTCTTAATTTACTCGAACTAGTAGAAGCCTGTGTTTCTAAACCATTAAACTCGAAATCTAATTCCTTATTTCTTAATTCAACACCAATATCCATTGGTTGATACTCAGGAAATTCGACAGTAGTACCACCTGTAACAGATGTAAAGAGTATTCC
>JBHLKB010000370.1:0-3262 GCA_048887205.1 Candidatus Hodarchaeota archaeon | reverse complement strand
CTCCTTTAAAAAACATTTTTTAGAATTTTTATAAAATAATAGTGTCAATATTATTAAATTTTAATTTTTGGAAAGTAGTAGAATAAAAAAAAAAGGAAAAAATTTTGATTATAATAGAATTATGGCAGTAACATCGCAACTAATATTAATCCGATTATCAGTCCTAATATAAAACCTAAGATTATAGCAATTATAAATAGTATTATCTGAATTACAATAACGAATATCAAGGATTCACCGAATTCCTTATTGTAAATCTTCATGACAACAATTGCACCTATAATTATGTTGATAATAAGACTGACAATTGAGTTTAACCACGATTCTAATCCCAGAAAACTCAATGGGATACCTACTATAAGTCCTATTACAAACCAAGCAAGATTTACGATGAGAGCAGTTTTAAAGGTATCGTCCCAACCCTTCTTACCAGCCCACCATTTAGTAACAAAAACACCGATAAGAAAAATTAGAATCGCAAGCACAATAACAACAAGTAAAGCTGTTAAAACTATTGTTCCTAGTTGAAAAATCATTTTAATACTCCTTTCTTTTTTAATTAAATTAACATTTGTGTATAATTTGTATGATTCAATTATTCATAGTAATTCTATAATAATAAGATCCACAATTTCATATTCGGATTAATATTAATTTAGGTGATTTCTATACATTATTTAAAGTAAAAGTAATGATCATATCTTTTCGGAAATATCTCCTATAAATTTTTCTTTGCTGACCATGCCATATGGGAGATTTCTTCTTTCAATGACTATATTTAACTTATCTATTATCTTTTCTGCTAATTTATTAAAATTGAAAGGAAATGTTGGATTATTATGGTAATATTCTTTTAGAAAAAGGTTTATAAGGTCAATTTTGTGTTTAGGTTCATCCAATTCAAAAAGTCCAGGATCAGTATCAAGAAGAGAAGTACAGATCCATGCTAGGTCGTCCATATGATTACCTTCATATGCATCTTCAAAATCAACTGCGTAAATAATGTCGTTTGCATCATCATAAATGAAATCTCTTAATCTAGTGTCCCCTTTACAGAGCACTTTTTTCTTTTTTGCTTTATATCTTTTCCTAACTAAATTCTTTTCATGCATCTGAGCTAGAAATTCAGCGAGCCTTTCTACACTCTGAACAATCTGATTTCTTATTTTAGAATCCAATTCATCTAAGCTTTGCGTTCCTTCCAACTTTTCGTTAATATAATCACATAAGTTAATACCTTTAACTTTTTCAAGGATTAAATAAGGCTTTCGAAAAAATAGTATTTCAGGAACTTGAAATTTCTGGTTTTTTAATCTGGTTAGTATATTAATTTCATTAGCAATATTTTTTGTCCGGAAAATTTTAACTATTATATCTTTCGGTAATTTTGTAGGTTTTTTATCAAAATCGATATTAATCACATAATTTTGCCTACTTGGCAATACAGTGATTTTAAAATTATTTTGACTTAATCCAGGAATTTGTTTTTGTAAGTCTCTAACCAGTCTACTTTGTATTTTCTGAAGATCCATTTTGTAATGATGAATATTTTATATAGACTCTTATTAAGCACATAACTATTGCCATATTTATAACTATTTATAAATTAATTCAAATTCAGGAGAATAGATAATAATAAATAGGTAATAACTTGATATATTAACTTTCTAGTTTCCTAATTTTTTTTACTAAATCGTTTAGATATAAATTTCCCATACCCATCTTTACGATTCGTGATAAAAATAATACTATAGCAAATTTCATTTCTTGAATCAGAATATAATTAGAACAAATTTTTTGGTTATTTTCTAATTCTAAGTACATTTTCTTTAGGCTGCTTAATTTCTTCTCACTTCTAACTTCAAATTCTTTTATTATAGAAAATAACGTGTTACTTGGGAGGGAGGAGTATAATATATGTCCATCTTCAGAAAAAATACCACTACCGAGTATTTCTTTATCATCCACAAAACTCCTTAATAACTTAATAATTTCTTGAAACAATGGTTTTGAACTTAATTGAGTAGTAGGATCATCTGGTTCTACAACTCCTGCATTAATACTCTCAAAAAATTCCATATGTGAGAATTCAAAATCAACTTTTTGATATCCACGGACAATGAAATTTTTATCAACAAAAGCCTGAAAACCATGCTTACAAACAGAACCCAAAGGAATAGATATGGTTGTCAAATGTTGAGCTTGGTTAATAATTTTTGAAGGAATACTCAATTCTTTTTTGGTTTTGCAGGTGGGACATACTACAATGATGCCTCGATAAGTTTCCTTATCAGATCTTTCATCAGATTCAATCATGAGCTTTCTTTTACTTAAATGAAATATGTATGTATATGATATAATAATAATTTTTATTAAATTTACTCTAATAGTTAAAAAATAGTATTGAAAAGAAAATTCGTCTATAAAGAGAATTCTGGTTCGGAAATATTTAAATTAGTAAAAGCTTCAGTTCTTTTACGACAAGAAACACAATTTCCACAAGGTTGATTTCCATCACTGTAACAGCTCCATGTCAATTCTAAAGGAACCTTCAATTTAATGGCTAGATTTAAGACATCTAATTTTGTCATTTTCGCTAGGGGAAATAATAAATTTATACGAGTCTTGTCCTTACTGTGTTTTCCTTTATTAATTAATTGCTCAAGCGAATTGAAGAACCTTGGATCTGCATCTGGAAATTTTTTAGGATCAGTAGCAATATGCCCACCTATTATAGTTTTGCAGCCATAAACTTCAGCAAAATAAGCTGCAATAGAATAGAAAACAAGGTTACGCGATGGTATAAAACCCTCTGGAGCATGGACTGCCATTGGAATAGGGAATCCCTCAATGCGTAAATCGATGGCTTCTTTTATGTAATGTATAGGTATTTCAATCATTCTAACGTCGATTTTTTCAACAAGTTTTTTAGCAGCTTTCTTTTCGTTATTAGGTCGTAAATTGTAATTAAATGAAATCGCAATTACATCATAACCTTTTTGATGTGCCCAATAAAGAGCGACAGCAGAGTCAATTCCACCTGATAATAATACGATGGCTTCTTCTCTTTTTCCTTTTGTTTCTGGAAATAATTTTGCTTCTATTGCGGCTTTTATAGCTTTGTCTAGATCAGATAATTTAAAACCTAATGCTTCAGCAGTTACAGTACCGTTAGAGGTGATATTGCATCTCATAACATCAACCATTTCTTTACATAATCCAAGCTTTTCTGGGGCATCTTCAAATCTAATATGATTGATTC
>JBHLKB010000369.1:0-3266 GCA_048887205.1 Candidatus Hodarchaeota archaeon | reverse complement strand
GTTTTAATTAATCCATATTATAAACTCCGAAAAAGGAAGGTGAAAGATTATCAGCTTATTTGTATTTATTTGGCTTCAAATATTATTGGTTTTAAATTCAGTAAACATAGAAAAATCTTGTATACTAAAATAGCAATGAAAAGATGGCTTCCAAGAAAAAGTAAATCGATTATTTCTAAATACAGTTTGAGTTTTTTTTTACGATTTAATGAATTCTCAACCCCTTCAAATTTTCAAAAACAATTCTTAAATTTGGTACTCGCCCTTCAAGAATGGGATGAAGAATATAAAAAAAAATTTTAGATGAATTATATAAAAACTCTTTTTTGTAATCTTATATATTCTTTATAATCCAGAAACTCTTCTTCAACAAATTCAAAAGCAATTTCAAATAATTGTCTGAAAAGTTCCTCAGGAAAAGCTTTTTGTTCAAAAATAGCTTCGCTTACTAGTTCTTCAGTAAGAATTTGTGAATTAATTGGTCGGTGCCATATTAAAAAGCTCATCATTGCTTTCTCTACTTTAGATTTAATAAGGTTTTTAATAAACTTTAAGCTGATATCTCGCTTAGGATCAATAAAATAAGGAAAATTCAAATTATCTAAAATTTTGATATAATTCAGCGAGTTTGTAATTTTTTCTACACAGTAATCTAATGACCCTAATGGAAGACTGAATTTTTGGCAAAAATCTTTTTTAGTTTCATGAGCAGGAAAAGCAAAAGGATGTCTTGAGATTATATAATACGCTGCTACAAAAAATTTAAACAGATTATGAGGTATCTTTCCGTTATTTCTTAAGTATTTATAAACTAATGAGACTGTATCTAATAAATAATCAGTGTTAATATCAAATTGCTGTAAAAAATCTTGACCATCTTTTATTAAATCAATAGTGATACGATCTTTGGTGTTAATTTCCTCGTATTGAGGGGTATAGAGTTCTAACATTTAACACACACATCTCTATAATATTTAAATGTCATTTGAATGTCATTAGTATATTATATGATCCTCTTCATTTATAAATCTATGCATCTTCAGAGATGCATCAGATGATCACTAATGCAAATATTTAAATATGCTTAAAGAAATGATAATAATAAGCAAAAAATTTTGTCGGGTATAATAAAAGAATGCCATCAGATTCAAAAAAATCATCAGATTTATCTAGAATTACATTTAGTCTAGATGCTTTTGATGAGAGAGTGATAAATATGATGGCAAAAAAAAGAAAACAATCCCGTTCAGAAACGGTGCGGAATCTCATACACAATTGGATTGAAACAAACCCAAATATATTAAAAAGCAATTATGATATAGATTTAAATGACATAACAAGAGAAATTGAGATAACTGATTATGATCAAGTTATACAAAATTCAATTCAGAAATTAATAAAATACTCAGAGCTTTTCAATGAAATTGAATTTGACATTTTAGCGGAGCAGTTAGAAATCAGTAAAAAAATTCTAAGAGACATCATCTTTGAATACAAGAATAAATTAGAGAAAAATGGTATTAAACTCCGAATTAGGGGGAAACTAATTATAAAAGAATAATTAAGTGAAAGCATAATGAAAACAGGAAAACCAGAAGAATCTTTTCAAGAGATAGTAGAAAAATACTCTAAAAGTAGCTTAGAAAGAGATACTGATATTTCAAAGATCGTTATTCCTTTTTCTAAAATGTTTGGTTCTTATAAATCCACCGATATTTATAAAGGAACAGAAAGGATTCCGTTTAAAGAAAGAGATCCTGAATATAAAATGATTTTAAGGCAAGAGTTTGCTAATATTGAATTTAAAATTTTTAAATCAGTTGTAAAGTTTCCTTCCTTTTAATATCTGGCTTACTTTTTCTCAAAATATCTAACATTTTAAGAAATATTCCATAAACTCAATAAATTTTTTAATAATTTGAAGATTATGGTTTATAATATAACTGGAAATATAAGTAGGATTAAAATCAGAAAAAAAATGGAGATTAGAAAGCTTACAGAAGAAAATCGTGAAGCATACGGTAAATTAGCTCGATATGCTTTTCAGACATCAAAAAATACATATGATAATTTAGAATGGCCAATAAAATCAAGGCCTATGGATCAATTTTATGGCGTTTTTGAAAATGATTTATTGATTGCAGGATGTGGGTTAATTCCTTATGAAATTAAGTTTCGATCTATAACTTTTAAAATGGGAGGAGTAGATGGTGTTGCGACGAAACCAGAATACCGAAATCGTGGTATTGTTAGAGAAATATTAAAAAAATTATTCCATGATATGTATGAAAATCAGATCCCAATATCGGTTCTATTTCCTTTTAAGATTGCTTTTTATGAGAAGTTAGGATATAAAAATGTTGATGAGAAGATTTTCTACCAATTTAAAATTTCAGATATCAAATATAAGGAAACTAACTATCAGATGAAGGAGGACGAAAGAATAAATGAAGATATTATCCAAGTTTATAATGAAGTAATAGAAAATTATGATTACATTGCCAAACGAGCTGAAATGCAGTGGAAAAGACTATATAAAGAGAATTACAAATTTATATGTTTTAACGGAGATCGACCATTAGGATATGTCATTTTACATTTTCCTAAGAAAAGTACTGAGTGGATTTTTACTCAAAATATTGAACTCCCCGAGAAAACGATATTCGTGATAGAAGCATTTTGGCTTAATCATACAGCTAAACAAACTATTATTAATTTTTTATGGACTCATAGAGATCAGCGAGAATATATTGCGGGATATTTTCCCGTCAACGAAAATATAATAGATCTTTTAATTACATCTCGAATTTTAGAGCGCAAAATAGTAGGCAATTCCCTATTAAGAATAATAAATGTAGAGACTGTTTTGAAAAATTTGAAATATCCCCTCAATACTTTTTCAATATTATTTCACATTTACGATAAATTCTGTCCCTGGAATAATGGATTTTTCAATTTAACTTCAAAAGATGAAATTGTTAATGTAGAATTTAAAGAAACATCAGAAGAATCTGCCGATATTGAAATAGATATTAGTTATCTAGCACAATTACTCGCAGGATTTAGAACAGTTAAAGATCTATTAGAATTTGGATTTATATCAATAAATCATGAAAAATTTCAGGTATTGCAAAACCTTTTTCCTAAAACAAAAAATTATTTCAATGATTTTTTCTAAATTCAATCCACAAAATTGATTAATTAGGAATTACACATATATACAATTTACATAAAGCTTTTTAACCAATGAGATTTCACTTATATTC
>JBHLKB010000368.1:0-3266 GCA_048887205.1 Candidatus Hodarchaeota archaeon | reverse complement strand
CAATTCCTATAACAGCAACATCAATTTTAACTTTAGAAATTAATTTATTAATTCTTTTACATTCTATAATTGGATCTGGGGCATCACCTTTAATAAAATGAACCTTATTTGGATGCACTATATCAACTATTCGTTCTTTGAGATATCTTCGAAAACTGGCGGGATGATCTGCTGGTAATCCGATATATTCATCTAAATGGAACATCACTGTCTTATCCCATTCGATTCCTCTTTGATGCGTTAAATCATTAAGAAATTCAAATTGAGAAGTGCCTGTAGCTGCAATAAAGTAAGCCTTTCTCTTTATTTTTAAAGCATTTTTTATGATTTTAGCTGCCTTAATCGCAGCTACTTTTCCCATTTCTTCTTTAGTTTCAAATATATTAATTTCAACCATAGAAATATGTTATTTTTGTGAGATATAGGCATAAAATTAAAATTTTTATCTATATAATTTTCTTTATTAACAATAGAAGAAAGAATTAATTAATCTTAGTCTTAAGCGAATAACAACTTATTTATTTTTTTCTCTATATTTTTATAGTTAAATTACCTTATTATAATAGGAACTATGACGAGTGATAAAAAAGAGAAAGATTATTACGGTGTTGCTCCAATAAGTTCAGTTGTAAAAAAAATGAAAAAGGAGTACGACAAAGATAAAAAAGATTGGAGAGTTATAGGATCTAAAGATAAAAATGGTAATCTAGATACATTTATTACTAAAAAACCCAACGCATTTTGGTTAAAATCAAAACAATTGAGCCCTTATTCTGCTCTGAGTATGGGTACAGTCGTTAGAAATTTAGATAAAGATATTGACGAAAAAGTAGGGAAAAAGATGTCACCAAATGATATGATTCGCTTATTTGGAATGATTGTTCCGATTAAAAAAGATCAAAATGTTGTTGCTACTGGCATTGAAAAATATTCTCAAGAACATGGTAATTATTTAAAAAAATTAATAAGTGAAAGAGATCCAAATGTAAGTCCTGCGTTAGGAAGGCGTATTGATGAGGAATTTACTAAAAGACATCCACAAAGACGAGGGTTATATATTTAAATAAGGAAAATTTCTACACTTTTTCTTTTAGTTTGATTAACTCATCTTTATTTTTTACAAGAAAATCAGTATTGTTCGTATATTTTGAAGTATTATTAATTAATTCATCAATTACTACTTTAATTAATTCAGAGCCTGATTTTCCAGTACCTCCAGCAAATTCTTTTAATAAAGGTACTTTTAAATCTTCAACGTAAAAAGTAACACCTTTAGAAATCTCTTCCATCATTAATTGATAAGCGAAATCTGGACTCTTCTCTCCTTTCATTAAAGGTTCATCAGGATCTTCGAATGTATAAGATACTTCTAGCCATTTTTCACTAGCGGTTGGTACTATACCATAAATATAATCTGTAGTATAAATCCATAATGGTGTTCCATTATCGAAAGAAGAATCTACAATTGTTTTAAACTCCTCACTCATTCTACATCAATATTTACATTCTTAAATAAATTTTATGTATGTAGATTAAATTAAGTTTACATTTTTAATTTTATATTTATAAAATTTTTATTATAATCTTATCTTTTAAGTTTATGCTAAAAAAAGGATTTTAATTAAATTAATCGTTGAAAAATATTATGCGAAAACTGGATTATGAAAAAACTATTTCTGAAATTCAAAATTGGATTAAAGATTATGTAACTTCTGCAAAGGTTAATGGAGTTGTTGTAGGAATTAGTGGGGGAATTGATAGTGCCGTAACAACAACATTGTGTGTTAACGCTCTTGGTAAAGATAATGTAATTGGATTAGGGCTACCCATTTCATCACTCCCACAAGATCTAAATGATGCGGAAAAATTGGCTAAAAATTTAGGAATAAAGTTTATACTAGTCGAACTAACAAACATTTATGATGAATTTGTAAAAATAACTTCGGGTTTATTTGAATCTAATCAAATAGCAAGGGCAAATTTAAAACCCCGATTAAGGATGATGGCAATTTATTTTGTTGGCCAATCACTAGGAAAACTTCTTGTTGTAGGTACAGGAAATAGAACTGAATTAGCAATTGGATATTTTACTAAATATGGCGATGGAGGAGTTGATTTTGAACCAATTGGAGGACTCTATAAATGTGAAGTAAGAGAAATTGCTAAAATATTAAAAATTCCCGAAGTAATCATTAAAAAACCACCAAGTGCGGGTTTATGGGAAGGACAAACAGATGAAGGTGAAATCGGTTTATCTTATGATGTTTTAGATGAAATTGTTTTCAGAATTGATAATAAATTAGATTTAAATGATTTAGAGATAGAAAACGTAAATAAAGTTAAAGAAATGATGAAAGCTGCATATCATAAAATTACAATGCCACCTTTTTTCAGAATAGGCAAAAGTTAAAGGAAAACCAAAATCATAAACTTGATATAACTCTTCTTACTTTGTTAATTCTTGACGTAATACTTTCTAATTTTTTTCTAAGTTGATCACTCTGTTTTTGATATTCAAAATCAGCAATAAATCCGGTATTATAACCTTTTTCTATTTCTTTAAAGTCTTTTTCTAACGAATATCGTTTTCCCTCAAGAGCAATTAACTCTTGATATAAAGAATCTTTATCTGAAGGTAATTCTCCTGAAGTAGGTATATCAGATTCATCAATACTATCTATTTCAGGTGGAATACCAACAAATTCAACGAAAGGTATTGTATCTGTTTTCTTTACTTCTTCCTTCTCAACTTTTTTCTTCTTTTTAACTTCCTTCTTTTTCTTTTCTGTAGTAGGGCTAATTGATTCATCCAAAGTTGATAATTTTTCATATTTTTTATCTCCAACTGAATCGAAGACTTCAAATAATTCAATTCCACTTGATCTTACAGATTCAGCTTCAATTTCTTCTATACTTACTGGAGTAATTTTAGGCTTTTGAACTATCGGTGGCTTTTCAATAATTTTCGACTCATTAAGAGCAAATGGTACTTCTTTTTCTTGTTCTGAGGTTTCGATTTCTATGATTTCAGATATTAACGTGCTTTTTTTGTTTGGTTTTTCAGGCATCTCAGTAAATTTGGGTGGTTCTGGAATTTCTACGGGAGATTCTGATTCTTCAAGAACATCTAAAATGGATTCAGGCTTTTTAGGAAGTTCTGAAACAGTTTTCAATTCGAAAGATTCGAGAGTAGGTGGAGCTTTCAGTTTTTCAATTTCTTTTTCAATTTTTGATTGAACTTTTTCAATGGATTTTAGATCAATCAG
>JBHLKB010000367.1:0-3274 GCA_048887205.1 Candidatus Hodarchaeota archaeon | reverse complement strand
AGATGAATCAAATATAATTTCTACTGCCTCTGCATGACCGGTTTTATGAGAACATACATCCTTATAGGTAGGATTAGCAAATTTCCCGCCAATATATCCCACGCGAGTAGATATTACACCATCTACTTTTCGAAAGTTTGCTTCTACACCCCAAAAACAACCAGCTGCAAAAATAGCTTTTTGAATTTCCATAGTTTATAATAAAAAATTGAACAAGTTAAACCTAAGTCTAATTTTGTATAAATTTGATATGGATATTAGTTTTTTTAAATAAGTCAGTAACACCAAGACTTTAAATGTCTATAAGGTAAAAATTATAATAGCAGAAACCTCTTGTCAATAGTATGGAATTAAAAACAACTAAAGATAAATGGAAAAAGAAATTAACGAAAGAACAATATCGCGTTCTCCGAGAAAAAGGAACTGAACCTGCATTTACAGGTAAATATTGGAATCACCATGAAAAAGGAATTTATAAATGTGCGGGTTGTGGTGCGCCTTTGTTTTCTTCCGATAAAAAATTTGACTCTGGAACTGGTTGGCCAAGTTTTGATCAACCTATTGATGAAATAAATGTTGAAGAAAAATTAGATACAAGTTACGGAATGACCCGTACCGAGGTTCTTTGTAGTAATTGTGGAGGTCACTTGGGACATGTTTTTAATGATGGACCGAAATCTACAGGCTGTCGATATTGCATTAATTCAATTTCCCTAGATTTTGAACCCAAATCTATTAATTAATTTTCTTTTGCCAATAATTCTTCCCTGCGACGGCGATAATATATTATAGGATTATCTCCCTGCAAGAGTTTTTCTCCCATTTTTAATTGAGTCTTAATCGGTTGTTGTGTGAGAACTACATTTCGATCTTGATGAAGAATAATGATATTAAACTTATTGGCTAACCAATTAACAAATGATTTCAAAATGGATATTCTTAGAAATTTTTGATAGAACCTCATGTAGAATTTCGTATGCTTTTCATCTATAGGAACAAAGGCTATGAAAATGCGAACTTTATCTCCAAGATAATTCTGCCAAATATGAGGAAATTTGAATTGCAAATGAAATACCTTCATATCATCCGTAAATTCTTCTGGCTTTAAGGGTTTAGTCTTTCCATCATCTTTCTGGTTATAAACCCAAAAAGTAAACTCATTTCCGTCTTGAGAAGGCTCAACTAATGGACCATGAACAAGTGTTTGATATCCTCGACCAATTGTATTACGATGTACATAAGGTAAATGAACAACGTCAAGTTGATTCTCAATTGCTCGAGAATAATGGACTGGCCATATTTCTGTATGAGTTTTATATGAGAATTTTTTATCTATATCTTCAAAAAATGGTACAGGAGGATATTCACTTCGAGATTCCCCCCACCATATCCATATAAAATCATGTTCTTCTTTAGACGGATAAGATATGACTTTAAAACGTTCTGGTACTGGGGCATTTTTACCATTTGCTGGTATTAACGTACATCGTCCTTTATTATCATATTTCAAACCGTGAAAGGGACATTCAACATTATCAGCGTTATTGCAAATTTTTCCAATGCTAAGTGCCGCACCTCGATGAGCACATTTATCCCTCAAACATGTAATTTCTCCCCTGCTTTTTCGCCAAAAAACCAATTTTTCCCCAAACCTTGTTACTCCAATTAATTTACCTTTTGGAACCTCCTTAGATTCTAAAACTGCATACCATTGATTTCGAATCATAACTAATCAATAGTCAAAATTATAAATTATTTAAGATATCATTCTTAATAATTTATAAATTGTTGATATGATGTTATGTAAATAAAGGAATCATAAAATGGACTTATATATGAAGTAAAAATTAATTAAAATTAATTAATATTTAAAGTTTTTAACTTAACAAATTGTATCAAAATTAAAACATAGAACATCAAAATGTCAGATGAAGAACTTAGGGACAAAATTAATAAAATAGCAGTAGAAATAGAGAAAATAGAGCAAACAGCGTTTCAAAAAACAGAATATATTAAAAATAGACTTAATAAGGAATTCGATCCTAAAATTAGTGAAATTGAATTAAAATTGCAGGACCAACAATCAGTTTTAAATGATCTTAATGCAAAAATCAATGATTTAATATCAAAAAAGAAAGAAATACTTCCTATTATCAAAAATTTAGAGAAAGATTATAATAATTTGAAAAAAAACAGAGAAAAAACACTTACCAATAATTTAAAGGCAATTGAAAAAGAAAAGAGCAATAAAACAAAAGTAATTAACCGAAATATTAAATTATTAGAAAAGGAGTTAAAATCAGGCGAAAGTAAATAATCTATTTATTCATTTCCAGACCTTAAAATTAGGTCGATATGAAAAGATATATCAGCAAATTGCTTCATAATTTATACAATTTATTATAAAATATTTTTAGGAAAAAATGAATATTAAAAAGATTAAAGGACGGCCTAAATTCGATTCAGATCAATTCTTAGGATATATTTTATGGAAACAAACTGATGGATTTCATTTGAGATGGACAACTAAAGGAAGGAAAATACATTCTTTTCAAGGAAAGATAGTTTTTGAAAATAAACAGAGAATTACAAATATAGTTAACCCACAATCTGGACTTAAAATTTACGAAATTGGGGAAAATACAGTTCAATGGATTATTAAAGAAAAAGGGAAAATAAATGGATTTGACTTTATTACTACTGGAGATTTCACGTTGGGACTAAGAATAGATAATAAAATAGTTAAACCAAAAAGTATATTTTTAGGTCCCTTAATGGAAAAACCAGAGAGTCATCCGTTTACTATAACTCACGTTAGGACTGAAGAAAAATTAATAAAAGAAGCCATGAGAAAAGTTAAAGGAAAGCTTAAGGAACCCTTACGTGAAATTGAGCCGAAACCGATATATGAACTCATGCAAAAACCTGAATTTGTACCAGAGCCTATTGTAAAACCGGAACCAGAACCTATTATAGAACCGGAACCAGCGCCTATTATAGAACCGGAACCAGAACTTATTATAAGACCAGAGCCAGAGCCTATTATAAAACCGGAACCAGAACTTATTATAAGACCAGAGCCAGAGCCTATTATAGAACCGGAACCAGAGCCCATTGTAAGGCCAGAGCCAGAGCCTATTATAGAACCGGGACCAGAACCTATTGTAAGACCAGAGCCAGAGCCTATTATAAAACCAGAACCAGAACTTATTATAAGACCAGAGCCAGAGCCTATTATAGAACCGGAACCAGAGCCCATTGTAAGGCCAGAGCC
>JBHLKB010000366.1:0-3285 GCA_048887205.1 Candidatus Hodarchaeota archaeon | reverse complement strand
TTTTAAGACACCTTTTAATGAGTGGAGAATTAATTAAATCTCATGCGATGAATTTTTTCTTCCAAACTTTACCAGACCTCTTAGAAATTTTTGATATTACTCAAAAAACGTTAACTCCTTATGAATTAATTAATTATGACCCTCAATTAACCTCAAATTTATATGAATTAATTAAAATTGGAAATGAAATAAATAATATCTTTGGTGGTAGGTCTGTTCATTTAATTTCACATATTCCTGGAGGAGTTATTTATTTCCCTTCAAGAAAAAACATTTCACTTGCTAGAAAGAAATTTCAAAACGCTTTAAACAATTTAGAATGGATTATAGAAAAATTTATTGAATTATTTTCTAATCAAATACCACCAAAAGAATATTTTTTTCCAAATTTTGTTTTTATTAGCCAATCTAACAATGGAAATTATAATCGTTATTCAGGCAATTTAAAAATAAAAGAAAACAATAAAAACTTAATAGAATTTGAAAATCACAATTACTCTTCCTATTTTGATAAAGAGATTGATTTACGTGGAATTGATTTCCATTTTGAAAATAAAAAAAATGTGATTGTTGGTCCCCTTTCCCGTTATAATATTATCGAGAATTATGGTATTGAAGAAATTAATAATTATCTAGAATATTTTAATAAATCATGGAAAAATAATATATTATTTGCTAATTTTATTAGATTATTAGAAATGTATATTGAATCTTATCATGGGTTACAGATTTTAGATGAACCTTCTTTAAATATAAGAGAAAAACTTTTCCCTTTGAGTTCAGTACGAAAATTATATGGAATTGGTGTTATTGAAGCACCTAGAGGGATATTGATTCATCATTATCATCTTAATGAAAGTAATTCTGTTGATCGAATAAAATTTTTTATTGCTACTGAGTTTAATATTCCGATTATTAATGAGATGATTACAAAATATGCTAAAGAATTATTTGAAATAACAGGAGACATTAATTTAGTAAAAAAAAATGTTCAGAGAATAATCAGAGCTTTTGATCCCTGTATTTCGTGCGCTACTCATTAATTGTATTTTAACAATAAATATAAAATTAAAAAGAAAAAAAGAAATAAAATAAATTTGTTATTTATAATAAAGACTTAGACTTTTTTAATTCTAGGAGTTTTAACTCCAATAATATATCTCTTAATCTAGGTCCAACTGGGCGACCTTTCTTATGAATTGCTCGTCCAACAACTGCTTCTGCTGCTTCTAGAACCATTTCTGAGAGAGTTGGATGACTATGGACTGTATGTGTAATGTCTTCGATAGATAAACCGTGTTGCATGGCAAGTGTTATCTCAGCAATCAATTCTGATGCGCCCTCACCAATACATGAAGCACCAACAATTTGAAGTGTATGTTTATCTGCTAAAATCATTAGGAGTCCTTCTTCTCCCATACATTTTGCCTTTCCTAAACTGCTATAAGGAAATTGTCCAACTAAAACATCTATTCCTAATTCCTTTGTCTGTTTTCTTTTAAGTCCAACAGAACCAATATTAGGACTTGTAAATATCGTTGAAGGAATAACTCTATAATTCGTTCTTTTTGGCTTTACTTGAAATTTTCTAAGACTGGATAAAGCATTTGCAACAGCGATATCACCCTCATAACTCGCAACATGAGCAAGCATAACTCCTCCAGTTACGTCACCGATTGCATATATACCATGGACAGAGGTTTCTAAGGTTCCTGGATCCACTTCAATTGCTCCCCTTATTGTGTTAATTCCCATCTCTTCTAATCCTAAATTCTTCGATACTTTATTTCTCCCAATTGATATTAAACATAAATCTGCCTCAAAAGTGGATACTTCTGCACTTTCGATTTCATCTATTGGAACTGAAGCAGAACAAGTTGTTGCCTTCACACCTGAACCTGTATTTTCAACTGATAATACATTTTGGGAAGTGAATATCTTAACGCCCAATGAATCAAATTTCTTCTGTAATTGCTTTATTATCAATGGTTCCTCTGCAGCGATTGGTGAAGGAAGATATTCTAAGAGAATCACCTCACTGCCAAAATTCGCAAATATGTCAGCAAACTCACATCCAATCACACCAGCACCAATAATTAATAAACGCTTTGGAATTGTCTTAAAATTAGGATCTAAAATATCGTCACTAGTCAATATTCTTTTATGATCCACATTAAAATTAGGAATTAAGGCAGGTGTTGATCCTGTAGCAATTATGACTCTTTTGGCAAGAATAATTTCCTCATTATTTTCTCCTTGGATAAAAATTTCAAAACCAGTTTCGAAATTACCTCTAAGAATTTTACCATGTCCTATGTAAATATCATTTTTCCATCCTTTTTGTAGATCTGCAATCCCTATACCAAGTTCATTTACGATTCTATTCTTTCGCTCAACAACTTTAGCAAAATCTGCTTCATAATCCTTAATAGTAACCCCAAATTCTTTAGCATCCTTAATTTTTTCAATGAAATGAGCAGAAGCAAGTAAAGCTTTTGTGGGAATACACCCTCTATTTAAACATGTTCCACCTAACTTATTTTTTTCTATTAATGCAACTTTTGCTCCATATTGTGCTGCTCTAATGGCAGCATGATACCCACCTGGACCAGCCCCAATAATGGCTAAATCATATTGTTTCTCAATCTTTACATCTTTAGACATTATTAATCCCACATTATATAAAAATAATTTTTTAATCAATAGAATGTGAAAATCTAGATTTTTGAATAAATAAAATGTTAGATTTAACATTTTGTTCCTTTAGTTGCTTCATTATTTCGACGAATGTATTTTCCGCACCGAAATGTACAAAAGTTAAATCCTCATTATCTCGATCTTTTATAACTTGTAAAATTCTTTTAGTAATTGCATCAGTTCTCACTTCCTGGTTTATATAGTAGTTTAATTCCTTCAATTCATTTGAATAATATTCAATCAAATAGCTTAGCCCTTGAGCTCCAGGAGTATTTTTATCTTTTAACAAATCATAAGTAGACTTTAATTCATTATATTTATTTTGAATTTCACCAATTTGACTTGAATAATGACCTTTCACATAATGAGGTAATTCTATAGTGAAATAAGGTATTCCAAATTTTCTTAATACTTTTGCTAAATGAGTTTCATTGAACTCTCTCAAATTTATGTAACCTAAATCTATCGTTGCAAAATTTACAGGGATCTCTTTAATTTTTTTAACTAAACCTTCAACATTTTCTTCTTTACTCTCTGATTCCAAATTTCTTATTAAATATACAGAAAAATTTTTATCTTCTGTTAAAG
>JBHLKB010000365.1:0-3288 GCA_048887205.1 Candidatus Hodarchaeota archaeon | reverse complement strand
TCGTTAAGAAATTCCAGAAAGCGCATGTAATCCTTTTTTTAGATTGAAGGAAAATCTTCGTACTTTCTTTTTTTATTAATTCCTAATAAAATTGTGGAATTTAAATAGTTCGTTTAAAGTAAATTATACTTTTTCTGCTTTTCAAACCATGAAATACGCTTTATCAAAAAAATTTTGCCCCATATCGTTAAAAAAATACAGCCAAAACTTCCTACTGAGTTTTTGAATAATCTTATTATTATCAATATTCAGCTCCGTACAGATGAAGGATTAGTTCCAGCATTGTATTCAATTGGGGAGGAGCCATATGACGATCCCTTATTACGAGATAATAAGACTGTGGACCTTCATTTTCAAGAGGGTCATTATAACTTACTACTGGAACATAATAAATCATGCTTGTTATCAACCCTCAAGTTGGTGAAAACACGATATCTGAAACTAAAGTTATGGTGATACCATATTTTCTTTTAAATCTTTATTTGATAGAAAACCTAAAATCCCTAATTCTCATATTATTTTTAAGCTTAGGTTTCATAATGAAGATTTGAAGAATTAATTTTCTAAAAAAAAATTCAATAATAAAATCCAAAATTATAATGTGAAAAACGTGACAATCCGCAAACTAAAAGGAAATATATTAAAAATCTCCGTTATTATAAGTATTTTAATTTTACCTATAATGATTTCTGGAAATTTCTTTTATTCGAAGCAGACAATTAAGATTTTACCTATATACGAAAAGACGCTTTCTTTATCTGGCGGAGAGGACTATCTTGATTGGGGTGTTGATGATATTGACGCTGAAAAAGTCTGGGGCGGTTTTGATGGTGCAAAAGATGTGAATACAAATATGGACGGAAATGGTGTAAAGGTACTAGTTATTGATAGTGGTATGGATCTAGATCATCAAGATTTGGCAAACAATTACAAAGAAGGTATAAATATTGAAGATCCTGATTCTTCACCAGAGGATTCTGATGGGCATGGAACACAGTGTGCTGGGATTATAGGCGCTATAGATAATGCTTTTGGCGTTATTGGGGTTGCTCCTAAGGTAGATCTTTATATTGCTCAGATGAATACTGACCTTACAAATATAGAAGGTCAAGATCAATTAATTGGGGCAATTCAATGGGGAATACAAAAAGAGGTCGATGTTATTTCAATAAGCCTTGAATATCCCGATTATTATGAGGATTTAGAAAATATTTGTAATTTAGCTACAAATACAAAAGGTATTGTGATAGTAGCTTGTTCTGGAAATTATTATTCAAGTGTCAATGAAGGTGTCCAATATCCGGGAAAGTATGGCTCCACTATCGCGGTAGGTGCAATAAATGAAGGTCATTATCGATGGGAAGAACCGGCTGGGTTCGGCCTTTATATGGGAAGTAATTATGGGGAAGAATTAGATATTGTTGCCCCCGGTGTTGATATTTATACCACCACTATTGATAATGGTCATACAACTCAGAGTGGAACCTCGATGGCATGTCCCATGGTAGCAGGGGTTTGTTCTTTATTACTTTCGAAAGACCAAACAATTTCTCCTGCTCAAGTAAAATCCATATTAATTAATACAGCAGATAGTTTAAGTATACCAGATTATAATGAAAATGAATATGGGGCAGGAATAGTGGATGCTTTAGAAGCTATTAATACATTAAAAACGGACTTTATTCTACCGACAATTGATATTGTTTCCCCTTCAGATGGAGCTGAAGTGTCAGGAAAAATTACTATTAAAGCTTCTGCCTCTGATAATGAAGGAATTTACAAAGTTAAATGTAGAACTGCCACTAATCCATGGCAAGTTATGAATTATAATTCAGATTCTGGATTCTACGAATGTAAATGGGACACAACTCGAAATAATAATGGATATAAAACAATCACATGCAGAGTTTTTGATTATGATGGAAATTCGGATTCAGATACTATTTTAGTTTATGTAGATAATAGTCCTGGATGTCCTATCCTTTCTGTGTTTGATGGGGAAGAGTACGTTGAAGAAAGCTTGTTAGACATTCATAATCCAGATGGTATTGATGTGATTACTACTCACGCCTTAATTACAACTCCAGAACCGATATATTATCGCTATTTCTTGAGATTGACAGAACATTATAAAACTATTTCCCATATTGATCAAGTAAAATTCTATGGCCGTTTACCAAACGGAAGGTTAATTCCTTTGTTTCTAATTTCAGCAACTCACTCAAGTTTAGGGGAAGTTCGCTGGAATTTATGGTTTAGTGATGATAAACGAGTTGATGTATATGGTGCTGATCATACTGGAACTGAATCTCAATATATCAATTTAGAATTTATTGCTCCACTTCATCGAAAATTCACCGAATTCATATTTATAATCGAAGGAAATAATCGAATTCCAAAATAATTTTTTTCTTTTTTTTTCTCGATAATAAAAAAAATTTTAAGGCATTAATCAAAATCAAAGAATTTAAGATCTCGAATTTTAACCAAATTGTAAAGCGAAATCTTATTTTTGGTACTCGTTATGAAGCTTTAATACATCACTCATAATACTCTTAATGCTTGCATCCTTTGTGGTATTAATAATTTCAGTAAGTATCTTAAAAGGGACAGTATTAATTATAGGTTTAATTAATTCCTGTTTACGTTTTTCTATATATGGTCTAATTATTTGGTTTATAAGAGGAAAAGTCCCCATTTCAAATCTATATTCTGAAATAATATATGACTTTAGGATTTTCATAAGGTTTATATGAATTTTTCTAGCACGAGTACGGTTATTTATTATATTGCTTTCTAAAGCTTCTAAAATTGAATTTGCAATAAATTTAAGTACAGGTACACTTATGAAGTTCCACTCTGGTAATTTACCTAAAAGATCAAAATATGTATTATGTTCTAAAAATACAATTAACTCATCACTTCCATAGAAATTCTTTAAAATATCAATTGCTGTGCAAAAATTTTGGGCTAGTTTTTCAAGAGTGAAACTTGATTCTTGAAACGGTTTTTTAAATTCTCGTTTCAACATTGTAAGACAAATTTGTCTTGTATAATGGTAATTACAAATATTCTGACGCGATGGAATTGAATTCTTTCCGTATTGCAATAACGCCCTGATATAATCAACTCGAAAAATATCAAAGTATAATTGATTAAACCAAAATTCATCCCAATCTTCGGAAATAGGCTCAATAATTTCAATTAAAGAAATATTTATATTCTTCGCCAAATTTTCTAATTCTTCAGAACTGAACTCTAAATTCTTAACTACTCGATTTTTAATGA
>JBHLKB010000364.1:0-3294 GCA_048887205.1 Candidatus Hodarchaeota archaeon | reverse complement strand
TTAACACAATTTTGTCAGAATTAATATATAAGTATGCAATTTTCCCTATTTAAGAATATCCATATAATTTACTGGTGAAATTCTAATTCTACACCTATTTTATTGTTTTTACCAGTAAATTCTAAATGGCGTTAAATAAAATGCTATGATTTAGCTTAACATTAATGTACTACTTTGTCTAGAGAATGATAAACAATAATCATTAATCAATAAGCTTCATTTAAAATAAATTTTTAAGAAAAAAATATAAATAAAGACTTTAAACCCTTCCCAATTAAAAGTACACTTTTACAATAGATCGTGAAAGCACACTTTTACGAAGATTTCTATTACTACAAAAATATCACAATATCATCTCAGTAATATCTAAATTAATCCATTTTTTTAACAAGGTATTTTTAGATTATAATGTGAAAAATTAATAATATATGATTTAAGAAATATAATATGCCACTCAAAAAAGAAGCAATATATATAATATCAGCTACACTTAGTCTGTATATTTTAATTTTAGTCTTTTTCCTTTTAACTCCATTTACAGATGTTTTTAACTTTATTATTAGATTTGGTGCTATTTTTGGATTTACATCGATGTTTATAGCAACTATGATGACTCCTTTTGTCGTTCAATTATATAAAATCTTTGGAAGACCATTTATAAAAACGCATCATCTCTATTCAATTACGGGCCTTATACTAATTACACTCCATCCAGTAGCATTCGCAATTTGGAAGTTAGATATTACTGTTTTTTTGCCAGATTTTACTTCTTGGTATGGGTTTTGGTCTTTAGGGGGACGCTTAGCTCTCATTTTAATCTATATTGCTGTTTTAGGTGCTCTTTTAAGAAAGAAAATAAAAAAAAATTGGAGAATTATTCATATATTAAACTATGTAGCATTATTTTTAGCTTATGTCCATGGAGTACTCATAGGCTCAGATTTTCAAAATATAGGTATTCTCATAATATTTACAATTATGATAATTCTCAGTTTTACTACATTGTTTTTTAAAAGATATAGGAGCTTTAAAAGGAAGAAAAAGGAGTAAAAAGTATCTGATATAACTAATAAATTAATTTTTAGGCAAATTTTTTTTACTTTTTTCTATTTTAATTATAAAAATTAAATAATTAATGAAAAAATTAAAAATATGATTGATTATTCCCCTTTTTTTACATGTCCTTGAAAGGAAGAAAATTGGTTGAAAATTGCTTTAACATCGCCTTCAATTTTTGCAAAAATGTTTACAGGACTGGCGGCAACTGGTTTATCACCCGAGCTCGCGGGAGTTGGACCCCAGAATATACAGAATCCTTGACCACTAATCCAATATCCGACATCTCCAACATCACATTCTGTTTGAGAATTTTCTGCGGGAATTGAGATTGGACAGTCTCCATATAACTCTTCACCCCATCTCGATAGGTCTATATTAAATGGAAGAGCATCCCATATTGCTTGACAAGTTTTAGGATTCTTATCAGGTAATAGTTTTGCTTTAATTTCTCCTATTTTTTCATTTTCTATGATAATATAATTCATAGAGAACTCACTTTTATTTTACTTTAAATAATTTTTAATTTAAATTAAGCAATTTTTTTATTTAAACGAATTTAAAAGATACTTAAAGAGTAACGCTAATGATATGATTTTAGAAAAAACAGTAGAATTAATTAAGCAAATTTATAAAATCAGAAAGAATGTTCCTCCAAAAGCTACAAAAGTTGTGATTGGATTAGGTTATACAGGCGTGGAAGTTACTGCTTACGCTTATGAACCATTTTTAGGGTTAGCATCAACTTTACAAAGTATTATCAACAGAACTGATTGTAGTAAAATCAATTTTGCTGGTAACCTCACAAATCAATCTATAAGTGAACTGTTAAGTTGGTCCTTAGAATTACCAAGCCTTAAAAAAATAATTGGGATAGCAACTCTAAATGGAGTCTCTCAGCATCTATTAAGAATTAATAATCCCTACACCCAATTAGAGAAGGATTTATTAGAATATCTAGAAATCTCTGAAGATACTACTGTGACATTTATAGGGCTAATCAAACCTTTGATAAAAAGTATAAATAGGGTTACTCAATTAATTACAATCGTGGAAGAGTCAATCCCAATTTCTCCAGAATTCAACAATCTCAATTTTAAACAAAATATAGACCAATTAAAAAATGAAGAAACATTTACAGATATTTTATTTTGTACCGGAACTACTCTAATAAACAATACTCTTGAATCTATCCTAGAAAAATTTAAGAGAAAAGCTCGAAAAATAATTTTACTTGGTCCAACTGCTAGTATGATTCCAGATATTCTATTTGACTATGGTGTGGATATTGTGGGGGGGATGGAATTCTTTGATTCAGAAGCTACATTAAAAATCTTACAAGAAGGAGGCGGAACTAAGTTATTTAAGAAGTATGGTAAAAAATATAATTTAATGAAAGAATGAAATTATATAAATTATATTCTTTCTATAAAATGTTTATACAAAAAAAATTTTCCTCCTCTAATATCATTATTAAATTTTACTATAATGGCAGAATATTCATTTAAAGTAATAGTTATTGGCCCCCCAGCTGTAGGAAAATCCAGTCTAATACGCCGATTTATAGAAAATAAATTCTCTATGAAATATAAATTCACAATAGGCGTTGATTTCTCAACAAAAGATGTTAAATATAAGTCAGATAAAATAGCTAAGCTGACTATTTGGGATATTGGTGGTCAAGATCGATTTAAAACATTACGTAGAAATTTTTATGATGGAACCCAGGGAGCATTAGTAGTTTTTGATCTTTCAAGAGCGCAAACATTTCCAAGAATGAAAGATTGGATTTCAAATTTACGCCAAACAATCGAAAAAAATGTTCCTATTATAATTATAGGGAATAAAACAGATTTAATTTCAGAATTAGGTCAAGTAATAGATCAAAATGAAGTTAATCAATTTGCAGAAAAAGTGGGAGCATTTTTAATCAAAACTTCTGCTAAGACTGGGGAAAATGTTGAAGAAGCATTTGTTAAACTTACTCAGAAAATAATTAAAAATATTTCCAATTCATTGCTCACTTGAAAATATTTATTTTTTATTACTCCTTTTAAATTAGATGTTTTAGAAAATCTTTAAATATCAGATAGCAAATATTTAATAGAACAGCATATTTAAGAAAAAAATTTTTCCATATTCACAGAATTTCATCATTTCTAACTTAAAAAAAATATAAATCAATTAAAAAATAAAGAAGTATTTACAGGTATTTAAATCTGCACTGTTACTACTCTA
>JBHLKB010000363.1:0-3299 GCA_048887205.1 Candidatus Hodarchaeota archaeon | reverse complement strand
AATAAATCATCAGGAAGAATGGGGATTGAATTAGCTAAAGAAACTTCTGCTAGAGGTGCTGATGTGTTGTTAATTGCTGGAGAATGCATGGTAAAACTTCCAGATTATATAAACACCAAACATGTTGTTTCTACTGATGATTTTATAAAAAATGTTAAAGAAGAGATCTCGTATAATAATTACGATTTTTTTATATCCGCAGCCGCTGTGAGTGATTATAAACCAGTTGATTGTATTGACGGAAAAATATCGTCGGATAATGTTGAAGAATTACATGTTAATATGAAGTTAACTCCAAAAATAATAGATGTGGCAAGAAAAAAAGATTATAATTTATTTATTATCGCTTTTAAAGCAGAAACAAATGTTTCTAAAAGTGAATTAATAGAACGTGCGTATAATAGGCTCCTTAAATCTGAAGCTGATTTAATTGTAGCGAATGATATAGGCAGAGATGATATTGGATTTAGTAGTAAGTATAACGAAGTTTTCATTATAGATAGAAAGAAACATATTACTCATGTGGAAAGAAATACTAAGCGATATATTGCTTCTAAAATAATAGATGTTGCACTCGAGAATTATCAAACAAGAACTTCTTAATTTTACGTTAAAGAGACAATTTTGAGAACATTTTCGGGTATATAATTATTTCTATTCCAAATTTATTGTTTGATGAAAATATTTAAATATTAATTTATTTACTGTAAACAGTGAATAATTAAGTAAAGTTCGATTGTATAATTGAAAACTATGAAATTGGCATATCCTATAGTTTTATCAATTAATTTGGTAATAAACGAATATATATTTATAGTTTGATTTAATAATGATAAATGAAGAAAGTATCATTTGGGGAAATTTAAAATTACATCTAAAGAAGAAGGAAAGATAAAACAAGGAACAATAGCAGAATATATGCGTAAGCGTACTCAGCTAGTTGGTTTTGAGTTTGGTTATTGGAAACATGTACAATATTGCGCTGAATTTATAGATAATGCATTAGATGCTATTGAAAGTTTTCAATGGAAAGAATTAAAAGAATCAGATTCAAAAATCAAGTTTTCATTAGATCAAGAATTATTTTTGGAAAAATTCTCTATTCTTGAAACAGTTAAGGAAGAAAAAAAGTCACAACAATTAGATAATGAAGCAAAGCATACATTAATGCAGGAATTGGGCATTGAATCTCCTGAACCGGCTATTTCTATTGTAAAAGAGCCAGAAGTAAAAGAAGAAGAATCTGGAGAGATAATTACTGAAGAAGAGTTAGAAGTTGAGGAGGAGGTAAAAAGAATTATCGATGATATGCAAGAGATCATTAAACCCGTTGAATACATCATCGATGTAGAACCAATAGTATGTGTCCGTATTAGAGAATTTGAAGCACCTTCTTTTTTAACGTCTGAGATTAGTCAAAAGAATATCATGAGTTACACTTTTGAAATTTTCGATAATGGGACCGGAATGTCAAAAATTGATCTAAGAAAATTTGGTCGATATCTCGCCTCATCAAAATCTATGGAATTAAAACAAACTAGAGGAAGTCAAGGATTTGGAGCCCCAAGCGCATTTAGTGATGCTCAAAATACAACTGGTAAACCTGTTATAACCGTATCAAAGTCCGTTGACAATGTTTATGCTACTGTAACAGAATTTTTTACAACTTCCAAAAACGAGAAAAAGTATTTAATTCATCCAACAGATATTGACAGCCTTTTTCTTCATGGTACTTATATTAAATTGAGTTATTTAAATGTAAAATATGTCAGAGGATATGTTGAGAAATACATTGAAGAAACTGCATTTATGAATCCTCATGTTACAATTATTTATATTGATCCAGAAGGGAAGGAAAAAATTTACCGAAGATTAGCAACTTCTTTCCCAGACGAACCTAAATATGCTAAACCTCATCCCTCCTCAGTTAATATAGGGGATCTACAAGACTTAATTACAAAATCAGAAAATAAATCAATTTCTGCATTTTTACAAGACAATTTTGTAAGAATGAGTTCAAAAACAGCAAAAGAAATCGTTGATATCGCTGAAAGAGATCTTCAAGACCGATTAAATTTGCTGATTCTAAAAGATGGTTATGTGAATTTAGTTCAGAAAAAGACAGATACAATATATTTTATGAGAAATGAAAAACGGATTTTCGGTCGTTCTGATAAACCTAGAGACAAATTAATTATTTATCAAGTCGAATCAGAAGTTCTAAGAGAAAATTATTGGAATCTCATCTCTAAATATAATAAATTTAATAAAGATTATGAAAAAATAAACAAAGAAATCAAAAAACTTAATAATCGTATTGAGAAAACTGAAACCCAAAAAGAAATAAAGACTATTGAAAGAGACATTAAAAAACTGTTTAAAAAAATAGATGATATTAGAAATCAAAAAGATAAAATTAAAGTAGATTTGAATTCCTTGTTTAAAGAAACAAAAGAAGGAATTATTGAATTAAAAAAGTTAAAGAACCGAACAGATTATGAAGATCTTATTAATAAAGTCCAGATATCTAGAGTTAAACCTATCGAAATAACAAAAGAACAGTTTAATTCTCTATTTCTTGCTTTTAAATCAATCAAGTATATGGCTCCTCCAACGGATACAGCAATACCAGTGGGTGAATCAACGTTGGAGAACACGTTAATCAAAGAAATCGGATTAAGAATCTCAGAAAATATAGATGATTTTGCAGGACCTATTGAGAAAATTTATCAGACATCTGAATTACTACACCAAGAAAAGAAGAAAATGTTATTAGAAGAAGGTATAAAGAATGATGATACCATCAAAAATATCTCAATAGATCCAGGAGAGATTATTAATTTAAGCTCAGAGATATTGGGAACCATTGATAATATTGATGAAGCAATGGATCCACAGCAATTGAAGCAATCTATTGATGACCTTCTCATATACTCTGACACAGATTCTATAGATGTCTACCGTGGCGTATTTGATTATTTTATTGAAAACTACACAAAAGATGATGATTTTGTATCAGCAGAAACAAGAGCACCTACAAGTGGAAAGGGCTTAGCTTATGTTGTTGAAGCTGTAATGGCTTATTCAAGAAATTTAGAAATTCCAAAACGGTCTAGGGATGTTTTATCTAGATTCGTAAATAGAACCCCCAAATTAAGAGATAGTGCAGACTGTGCTATCACAAAAGCAGTTCAAGCAGTTAATTGGAAAAACTACAACCTCGATACTTATGATAATAACTTACCAAAAGGACCAATAAAATTATTAGTTAATGTTTCAGGACCTTTTGTGCATTTAAT
>JBHLKB010000362.1:0-3311 GCA_048887205.1 Candidatus Hodarchaeota archaeon | reverse complement strand
AAGGAATCAATTGGAATAATTAAACGCAATAAAGAACAATGGGATCCCCCTTTTTTTTTGACACAAAGAGATATTTAGATATTGAAAAAATACAGCAGACAATAAAACAATTCATTACTGATGAGCTTAAAAACATTATAGTTCTAGGAACTGGAGGGTCGATTCAAACTTTGCTTGCTCTAAAACATTTAGCGAAAAGAAAAATTTTCCCTGTTACTAGTTCAAGAGCAGTAGAATTAAAAGGATGTTTAGATAAAACATCTCCGGATGATTCTATTGTAATCCCAATATCGAGAGGAGGAGAAACTTTAGATATTAATTCAACTATTGGTACTTTTTTAAAGAAAGATTATAAATTTTTAGGACTTTCATCAGCAGGGACAATGAATGAAATTTTAAAAAAAATTGAATGCCCTATTTTAGATGTACCAAATCTTTCTGGACGTTATGCTGGGTCTGTTACAAATGTAGGTATTGTGCCTGCTTATGCTGCTGGCATAAATGTTGAAGATTTCTTAAAAGGATTAGAAGATAGCTATAAAATATTTTCAGAATATGAAAAGCAACCTGCTATAGAACTTGCTGCATTTCTCTTTAATTTATATAAAAAGGGCTATAAAGTGATTTTTTCAATGCCATATTCAAAAAATCTAGAAGGAAGTATTGGATTATGGGTTCAAGGAATTTCTGAAAGTACAGGAAAAGATGAAAAAGGTCTTATAGGAACTTATCAATCAGCTCCTATATGTCAACATTCGGTTTTAGAATACTTACTAGGAGGAACTAAAGGAGTAATTATTCCAGTTTTATGGACAGTTAATAACGAATATCCTGATTTTATTTTAGACTCTTCAATAAGATATGTGGATGGCTTTAGTGCCCAAACAGTAGTGAATTATCAAGCTAATGCCACATTTCAAGCTTTAATTCAAGAAAGAGTACCATCAGCAAAAATAGCGATTGAAAACCCATCTGAGTTTAATATTGGAAGTTTAATTGCATTAATATTATCATCGGTATACTACCTTTGTCTTTTGATAAATGTAAATTGGGCAACAAATCCAAAAGTGATCATTGGAAAACAAATTTGTAATGAAGCACTTAAAGAAAAAATTTTACCAGATCAAGGCGTAAAAATAAGAAAGGAAATTGCGAAAGAGAAATTCAAAACATTTTTTTAAATTATACTATAAAATTTCCATCATTTCTTTTAAAAATGAGCAATAAATGCGTCATATAAAATATTGATTGCCTTCTTACAATTTTTTCTTTCGATTATCGCAGTAAAATTCAACTCTGAAGAACCTTGAGCTATAGCTAAAATATTTATGTTATTATTACCCAATGTTGTAAAAACCTTACCAGCAATCCCAGGGGTATGAAGTACACCTGCACCGATAACAGCAACTAACGAAATTTCATTATTTATTTTAACTCGAAACCACTTTTTTCCGAATAATTCGGAATTTCTTAATAAAAAACTTACTTTCATTGAATCTTCAAATTCAATTCCAAATGTAATATTGTTTTCTGAAGAACTTTGCGATATGAAAACAATATTGATATTATTATCTCCTAGTAGAGAAAAGATTTTGGAGGCAGTTCCAGGTAAGGGAACCATAGTATCACTTTCTACTGTAACCATAGAAAGTTTGTAAATGGAAGTGATGGCCTTTATAATTTTTCCATCTCTTACAATTTCTTTGGTGATAGTTGTATATTCCTTTGACTCTGGATCATCAAAAGATCTTATTTCAGATGGAATGTTTCCTTTTTCACTTACATCAAGACAAAGAGGATGCAATACTTTTGTGCCGAAGAAAGCAAGCTCCTTTGCTTCTATGTATGAAATATTTTTTAATAGAGAAGTTTTTTCAGCAATTTTAGGATCCGCATCTAATAATCCTTTAACGTCTTTCCAATAAATAACTTTACAATTAAATTTTGGTTGTAATGAATATGCTAGCACAGCCGCAGTTAAATCAGTCCCCCCTCTACCTAGAGTGGTTATTTTTTTATCTTTTTTTGTGGATCCAAAAAACCCTGTGACACAACATAGTTGTTTAGATCCATTTTTTAATAGTGGTATTAATTTTTCATTAATAACCATTTTTGACTCTTCCAATAATGGTAAAGCACTACCGAAATTATCATCTGTAATTATAATATCGTCTGAAGAAATAAAATGAGATCTAATATCAATTGAATTTAAATACTGGACTAAAATAAATGTACTGAGTTTTTCACCATAAGAAATTATAAGATCCTGTATGTCTGGACTAGGCCTTATTAAATGTATCAATCTTCCTAATTGAGTTAGCTCCTCTACATTTTTTCTCAGATACTCTATTGTTTCCATATATTCATTTTTTTTTGGCAATATAATTTGATTAATCAACTTTCTATGAATATTGTGAATTTCTGAGACGATTTGTTCACATTCTGAACTCTCGGTACAGGATTTTTCATAAAAGTCGATAAGCTTATCAGTTACTCCTTTCATTGCTGAAGTTACAATTAACAATTTTGTTTTATTTAGATAAACTCTAATGATTTCTATCGTCTGCTCAAATGATTTAGCATCTTGGAGACATGAACCACCAAATTTCATAATTATAAGATTTTCTTTACTATTAGGATTCATTTTCACTCAAAAGAATCTTATAAAAATCTTTGGTAGATAAAGAAGAACACTGTTATTAGGTTTTGTTACAAAGACAATAAAGTTTTTGAATAAATTGTCCAATTGATAAATTAAAAATATAGACTCTATATAAGATAGGTATATTTCTTCATACAATATAGAATATATTGAAATAATTCTTATGGAAATTAACCAAAAATAGTATAGCTTCTATTTAACATTAAATTAGATCAATTTAGTTTCGGTTTTTCACTAGTTGTTAAATCTTGATATTAATTTTAAATTAATATATGATTTTCTATAAATTCTGTACTTTTTTCTTAATTAATGCACTTTTTAGAAAGTTTTAAAAGAATTTCATTATGAAAACATATATGGAGAATAAATCAGAATTATCCCAGGAGAAAAACTTTTTAGAGAAAGTTTTAGACCATAAAGCTTTAATCCTTATTATTTTTGGTGTAATAATTCGATTTATTATACTTTTATATTATTATTATACTCATATCATAGATCCAGGAAGAGACTGGGGAGATTTAGGAGGTTATTTTGTAAGTAATAAGACCAGCCCTCCATTTTCAATTTTTTTTTTAGAAATTTTTAGATTCCTTTCTTTTGGAAGTATCGAAGTTTTTGAATTTTGTGGTTTTTTTTGGGATTTATTAAA
>JBHLKB010000361.1:0-3318 GCA_048887205.1 Candidatus Hodarchaeota archaeon | reverse complement strand
GTTAAAGATAATTTTTTGAAGAAAATTGTGATAGCTGCATGTTCTCCAAGAACACATCAACATCTTTTTGAACGGATTTTTGATAATATTATTGACCGTGCAAATATAGAAGTAGCTAATATTAGAGAGCAATGTTGTTGGGTACATCAATTTGAAATAAATCAAATAGATCCTTCACTTTCATTAGAAAAAGCTAAATTATTAATTGAAGCTGCGATTGAACGTGTAAACCTTCAAAAAAAAATAAAAGTTAAAAGAGTTGAAATAGAAAAGAGTTGTGCAATATTAGGAGGTGGAATTGCGGGTATAACCCTTGCTTTAAATTTAGCAAGATCCGGAATTAAGGTATTTCTCATTGAAAAATCACCAACTTTAGGTGGTAAAGTAGCTAGATGGCATCGAATCCATAATATGGGTGATTGTTCAATATGTTTTATTTCAGAATTAATAAGTGAATTAGTGAATGAAAAAAATATAAAAATTTTTACTAATACTGAAATTGAAAATATATCAGGGGAGGTAGGAAATTTCATATTAAATTTGATTAAAAAACCTCGTTATATAGATGTAAAAAAATGTACTGGATGTAAACATTGTATAGAAATTTGTAGTATAGAAAAACCAAATCAATATGAATTTGGCTTAACTACTCGAAAAATAATATATATCCCATTTATTCATTCATATCCTCATATTCCTTTAATTGATGAAGAAGATCTAAAAAATTGCCTTAATTGTAGAATTTGTGAACGCGCGTGTGTGAATAAAGCAATAGACTTAACTCAAAAAGAAGAAAAACTCGAAATCAAGGTTGGTTGTAAAGTAATTGCTATTGGATCTGATTTTTATAGAGATTTAGAAGATTACCACTATAATCCACAAAAAAATATAATAACATCGGCAGAATTTGAACGGATATTATCTTACGACGGCATTACTGAAGGAAAGCTTTTAAGATTATCCGATAAAAGACCTATAAACTCAATTTCAATTATTCAAGAGGTTGGTCCAACAGAATATCTGGCAAATTACTCAGAAATTTTAGCACAAAAATATATTGAGGATATTAAAATAAGAAATCCTGATTGTGAAATTAATATTTTTTACGATTTAAGTAAATTAAAGGATAAGAATGAGATTTTATTGAGATCAACAAATCCAAGATTTTTATATGCCAACAAAATTACTATTGAACTCAATAAAGATATAAATTATGTTGTTGCTGATAATATTGAATTTCGAAGTGATTTGATAGTATTAAATCTAAAATATATTCCTAATAAGGATTTAACAAACTTTCGAAAGTATATGGATTTTACACTAGATGATAATGGATTTATGAGTGAAGACACATTAGCATCTGGTATATATGGAGTTGGAACTATCTTTGGTCCATTAGATTATAATTCTACAATTTCATCAGCTAATAAATGCGCATTAAAAATCATCTCATTGCTTTCGAAAGATTATTTGATAGCAGAGTTTAGTGGAATTAAAATTGATGATAATAAATGTGGTTTATGTGGATTATGTTTTAAAATTTGTCCCTATAATGCTATTACATTAGAATCAGATAAAATAAGTATAGACAAATTCAAATGTAAGGGATGTGGTACTTGTGTTAGTGTCTGCCCCACCAATGCAATAGATTTAAATATTGACACTTCTGAAAAGATCTTTGCAACAATCGAAGTTTTTTCAAAATTCAGAGTACAACCAAAAATTATTGCTTTTTGTTGTGCATCTTGTGGTTATGCTGCTGCTGATGATGCTGGTCTCAAGAAGATTTCTTACAATCCAAATACTCTTATTGTACGTGTTCCTTGTACAGGACGTATTGATACTAATTTTATTATTAAATCATTTGAACTCGGTTTCGATGGAGTAATGATATTTGGATGTAGACAAAATGCTTGTCGATATATTGATGGAATTGAAAAAGTAGGAAACAAAATTAAGTTATTAAAAAATATTATATTGCCGAAATATAGAGATCGAATAGTACTTGAACATATGAATGCTGTAGAGGGTAATAGGTTTGCTGAAATCTCAAACAAATTTTATAAGAAATTACTGGAGGAGGTTAAGTTTGAAGCCTAGGGTTATAATTATTTCTCTAACTTCTTGTAGTGGTTGCATCTCAACTCTTATATCCCTAGATATTTTTCCACAATTCCTCGAGAGAACAAAGATAACATATTTTCAATTTATTTCAGATCTAAAAAATATTGAAAATTCTGATATTGCTTTGGTGGAAGGCTGTGTTTCTGAAGAAACGCAAATTACAGTGCTTCGAGATGTTCGAAGAAATGCTAAAAAAGTTTATGCATTAGGAACCTGCGCTTGTTTTGGAGGAATTTTAAGCCTTTCAAGTTCAAAAGTAGCGAATGCACTCTCTAATTATATTGAAATTGATGGCATTATTCCAGGTTGTCCCCCTCCTTCTAAACTTTTTGGTAACTGTCTAATTAAATTGGTTGAGAATAAAGAGATAATATTATCCGAGAAAAACATGTGTGCCAATTGCTTGTTAAAGGGTAATATGAAAATAAATTCTCATATAAATATCTCCAAAATTAATCCGAATCCAGAAGAAATTAGTCTAGATGAAGAAAATTCTAAATGTTTTTTAAAAAATGGTATTTTATGTTTAGGCCCCATAACTCGTGATGGGTGTGAATATAAATGCATAAAAATGGGACTTCCATGCGAAGGATGT
Source organism: Candidatus Hodarchaeota archaeon (assembly GCA_048887205.1). GTDB lineage: Archaea > Asgardarchaeota > Lokiarchaeia > Sigyniarchaeales > SOKP01 > Loki-b32. The sequence goes on along the minus strand of JBHLKB010000361.1, from coordinate 599 downwards.
ATGGGCTCGGTATCAAAAGATTTTACGTCCAATGTTATTAATTATTTGAGCTTGATAAATTTATCTCAAGAATTAAAAAATTATGCTGGTATTTTTTATCGCTATTCAAAACCAAAATTTAGAAAGGGATAAAATTGTTAAAAGTTATTGATGTTTGCAAACGGGTTGAAGGTCATGGAGATGTAAAAATTTTAATTCAAAATGATGAAATTTCATTAGTAAATTTTGAATTTGATATATATCGAGGATTTGAAAATTTCTTAGTAGGAAAAAAAATTTATGATATTCCAAAAATAGTATCTCGAATTTGTGGCTTATGTTATGCTTCTCAGGCAATTGCAAGTTGTAAAGCAATAGAAGACATATATAATATCAAAGTATCAGAACAAACAATTCTTTTAAGACACCTTTTAATGAGTGGAGAATTAATTAAATCTCATACGATGAATTTTTTCTTCCAAACTTTGCCAGACCTCTTAGAAATTTTTGATATTACTCAAAAAACGTTAACTCCTTATGAATTAATTAATGATGACCCTCAATTAACCTCAAATTTATATGAGTTAATTAAAATTGGAAATGAAATAAATAATATCTTT
>JBHLKB010000360.1:0-3319 GCA_048887205.1 Candidatus Hodarchaeota archaeon | reverse complement strand
GAAATTAAGCAATTTATAAGAAATAAATAATCAAGACTATTTTTCATTACTCTAATTTACTATATTTATTATTTCCATCTTTATTATTGAAAGTGATTTATTATATATACTTTTTAGCTTCTTATTTTAAACTATAACATTGACATTAATAAATAAAAATTAATAAATTAAATACGAGATTGATTAATTCCACATTTCTTCTCTAATAATAAAAAGTTTTTATAAAATTCCTTCTTTTTATAAAATTAAGATAATAAACATCATCAATCTGTTTGGAATTGGTAAGATTAGAGTTAAATGATTTAAATAACGGTTCTGTCTTTATCGGAAATAAACTAAATGTTCATACGAAATTCACATTCGAAGAGGAGGCTGACATTTTCTGGAGTGGGGTTAGATTAATAACTAATCCACCATGTCTTAAGGAACTCCAGATTTCAAAAGAAGAAATTTTTTCAAAAGGGCATTTTGAAGCTGGAGAATATATTCGCGAAAAATCCCTCCTTATTAAGAGTAATGTAGTTCCGACGATAAAGAATAGAAATCTCAATTACGCTTTAAAATTAATTTTAAGACAACCAAACCCAATAAATCCTGAAGATGATTTAATTATTAATAAAACTCATGATATTGAAATAAAAGCAAGAGATTCTGGACTTCAAGCAAAAACACCAAAGCCAATCTCATTTTCAATTTCAGGACTAAATGTACTTTTAACTAAAGATGTATTCAAACCTGGTGAAACCATAAAAATTGGTTATACTTCAGAGGAACTTAAACAAATCGAAATAAGATTACTTCAAAATTCAAATCTAGTTTGCTTTTGTGAAGCATATGGTCAAAGTTGTCGAAAAGTTGAAGAGTTACCTCCCGCAATAGCGGGTGACGTTAGAACTCAAAATTTTGAGAAAGATTTTTTACTTTTAAAGGTTCCTGAAGTTGCTGAACCAAGTCATAATTATTTATGGTCGCCTTCCGAAAAAGAGCAATTTGGTTTTCGATATGGTGCATACACAAAATGGAGTTTATTATTCATTGGAAAGAAAAAACCAGAGTATGGTTTAGAGCCAGTTAAGTTTGAAATTCCTATAACAATTTCAACAAGTCCAATCTCCGAAGAAAAGGTTGGAGTGGATTTATTTGCAGAAACAACAGCTACAGCATCATCTTTATTTGATGGAATTTCAAAATTTCAAAAAACCTATAAAGTACTTTCAATCGATTCAGATATTGAAAAGTATATATTAAGAATTAAAAATATATCAAAAGAAGATCTCCACGGAGTCTCAGTAAAAATCACAGGTTTACAAGAAGGACTTTTCGAAACTGCTCCAAGTTTAACAGGATTTAAATCTTGGAAAAAGGGTGAAGAGAAAGAAATTTTCTATGAAACAAAACAAAATATTACAGCCTTAATTTCAATTCTGGAGGATAATAGCCAAAAAAGTATTAGAATTCAATCTCCTGTGTCAGAAGCAAGCCTCTTTTAAATTTTTGAAATTTTTTGCAGAATGATTTTTAATTCATAGCAGTAAGCAACTTATGATCATTATATTTTTTTAAAATTAGTCTTAAAATATCTTCAAAACAATCTAATATTCCTTCTCCGCTTAATGATATTGTATAACGCGAAACTATATTCTTATATTCATGAAAATCAATTTTTTTTAAGAATTCTAAAGCATTGAATTTATTTGTTAAATCCTGTTTATTAAAAGCTATAATTATTGGAAGATTATCGATAGCTCCACTAAAATAAGACAATAGTTCTTTCCAAGATAGAAGATTCCGGTCATAAACATCTTGGTGAGAATCAATAACAAAAATTACACCATCCACAGCTCTTAAAGTAATGGGGCGTGTGACAAAATAGAAATCTTGACCAGTGGTTGTATAGAGATGGATTTTAAGAATCCAATCTTGGTTTTGAAATGTGACCGTTCCGTAGTCAAAAAATAAGGTCCTATTGACAGTACTTTCAATACTATACACTTCTTCTTCTTTCCCAAAATGAGAAAAGAGTGCTTTAATTGATGTTGTTTTTCCACTTAATGCTGCTCCAAAATAGACTATTTTTATGCTTATGGTTTTATCACAATGGTCAACAATCAAATATTAATCATTTTCTCTTTTATTCGTTAATTTGAAATTAGATTTAAAAAAGCCAAGATTTTTTTCTTAAAAAAGAAGGATAAAACAGGTCGAAAATGGTAGGAAAAACTCGTTTTGTTTATTAGAATATTAAAAGATTAGTCTATCTCCCTCAATTTTACAGAATAAGAGATTTCTCAGAATTAAAATTTCAATTTCTCTTCTCAAAATGTCATTGTTTAATTCTTCTTCAAAAAGTTCTTTTATCTCTCTAATTAATTCGTGAAAGCTTATTGATTCACATTTTTTGGAAATATTTTTAATAGTCTTAAGAATTAATTGTTGGTTATAGAGAGATTGTGTATTAGAATCCAATTGATATAATCTATGAGTAATATTATAATCAAAGGTACTATTTTTTTCAATAACTTTTAATTTTTCAATTATGATTAATGCCTCTTTATAGTTTTCTTCTTTAACTAATTCCTGTACTTCATTTATCTGCTTTAAAAATTCCTGAGAGTCCATTTACTGTCATTTCCTCAACGTTCGTGCTTATTTAAAATAAAATTAATAATAAGTAATTAAAATAGTTATTATTTTGAAATCTCCCCTTCTTCTAATTTTAATGACAAAGTGAAAGTACTTCCCTTCCCAAATTCACTTTTAACAAGAATATCTCCACCTAACAGTTTGGCCAGTCTCTTTGAAATATAAAGCCCTAAGCCAATTCCTTCTTTAATTTTCCCTGGCTCAATAATCCGTCCAAACGGTTTGAATATTTTTTTAAAATATTCCTCTTTTATTCCTGGACCAGTATCTTGAACCGAAATTTCAACTTTATTATTTGATTTTTGAATCTTTATAGATACTGCTCCTTTATCTGTGAATTTTATTGCATTTCTAATTAGATTTCCTAAAATTTGATTTACTCTTTTTTTATCATTAAAAATTATTAGATTTTTAGGAGTATCTATGAGAAGATCAAGTCCTTTCTCTTCTGTGGTAATAATGTATGTTTCTTTTAATTTTAATAGTTCTTCTACAATATCAAATTTAGCTTTTCTAATCTTTAATTTCTCTGCCTCGATTCTACTTATGTCAATTAAATCATTAATCAATTCATCCAAAAGATTTGCACTATTCAGAATAATTTTAAGTTGCTTTTCTTGTTCTTCATTAATTTCTCCTACCCGCCCTTTCAAAATCATTCTGGCAAAACCAATTA
>JBHLKB010000359.1:0-3326 GCA_048887205.1 Candidatus Hodarchaeota archaeon | reverse complement strand
AATAAAGTGTTATTTATGGCCCTTGACGGTCGGAGTGGTCTCAGACGCTGGGCTTCAAACCCAGTTATCCTGCGGAGGGATAGGGGTTCGATTCCCCTCGAGGGCCGCCATAATATCATATATACTTATATATTGTGTTCTCAATGGTTGATTTTAATAAAATTATTGATTTTTTTGAAAGCTCAAATATTCCTGAAAATATGCTTAATAGAGGCCAACTTGTTTTAAATGAGTTCTTAAAACCAATAAAAATATTATTTGAACAAAGATCTGTTCCTGATAAGCCTTGGACTGATGAACAAATCGAATTTTTACTTCAGACTCTATCCAATATGGACACAGACAAAGATATTAATGCTGCTAGAGTAGGTGAAAGAGAAGCAAGGATAGCTTCAAAATTACACTTAAAAACATCAGCAGGATTCTGCCATGGTGTGGGAAGAAGCGGCTTTTTAACGGCTGCTCAACCAAAAGCGCCAGGGGGTTCAATAATGTACGAGCTTTCAAACTATTTAGCTCGAAACATACTCAGAAATACTGGATTACCAAATATAAATGAAGCAATTGTAGTACCTTTATGCACTGGAATGTCTTTATCCTTAGCTCTAGGCGCTTTAAAACCAAATCAAAGCGAAAACAATCATAAGCAAACGGTTTTAGTTCCTCAAATTGATCATAAATCCCTTTTAAAATCAATAGATTTAATGGGTTTTAGAGCAAAAATTATTCCAGGACAAATTTTTGGGGATGCTGTACGGATTCCTATCGATAATGTTAAAAAAAACTTTGATGATGACTGCTTTGCCATAATTTCACTTACTAGTTTCTTTCCACCTCGAGAACATGATGATATTAAAGAAATAAGCAAATTCGCGCAAAAAAATAATCTCATTCATATAGTTATAAATGCATATGGCGTTCAAAGCCCAGAATGGATGGCTTTAATTCGATCTGCAATTGATGCAGGTAGAGTGGATGTTATCATCCAATCTACAGACAAAAATTTTCTTACACCTGTGGGTGGAGCCATTATTGCTTCACCATTGAAAGAAAAGATAATTAAAGTCAGCCAAGCATATGCTGGACGTGCCTCAGCCACTCCAGTTGTGAATTTCTTAATTTCCATGTTATCTATGGGTATTACAGGCTACCAAAAATTAATTGAAGAACAACAAGCAAACCGCAAATTACTTGAAACAAAACTAAGGGAGGTTGCTGAAAATCTAAATGAAAGAATTCTTGATATATATAATCCAGTTGCAGTGGCTCTATCTTTAGAAAATATGAAAGAAGATCAATTATATGCTCTTGGTGGAGCACTATACAATTTAAGAGTAACTGGACCAAGAGTATATAACCCAAAAGAAAAACCATTTGGAACCTGTTGCAGTAATTATCCAACTCCGTATATCGTAATGAATGCTGCAATTGGAGCGACAGAAAAAGATATTATTTCTGCTATTGAGAGGTTTGAAAAAGCGTATAAACAAATAGTTAAATGATAAAAATAATTCAAAAGTTTTATGTTTCTATTTAACCAGAAATAAAAATAAATAAAAACTAGAAGTTCTATATTTTAATAAAAATTATTTAAACGATTTAAAATCGTTAGTTAGGGGTTCGTAATGGAAAACCGGCTTTTAAATCAATTTAATAATGTTATAACTTCTCAATGGCTTTCTAAACAAATAGAAGAACCATATGGTTCTTTACTTCCTCGAGAATTATTTGAATTAGCCTACCACACATGTAACTCAGTTGCGATGAGAAATATTTATATAAAACAATCTTCAAGTGAAGATCAAGGTGGTTCTAAAGCAGTTTTTTATTCAAATAGCAAAAAATTTACCGCAATAGAAGCCCTAGATAACTCTTTAAAAATTACAAAATACTTTAGTGAGGGAACGACTGGAGAGAAAGTTGTCACTGAAATTCAACCTACCCTTAGAAAGAGAAAAGAAATTTTTGCTCCAAAAGAAACAGAAATAAAAAATCAGATTTTAAAGAGTATTTTAGTTGAAAGAAAAATTGATGAATGTGCCAATTTAGTACTGCTAAAAGATATAAATCGAAAAATCTATTTTGCTATAGGGGATGCTAGAGAATCTGCTGCCGTAGTTCCAATATTTATGGAAGCTGAAGGCGCTAGTTTAGTACAATTAGCCTTAAATAAGTGGATGGAAACTGCTCAGAGATTAGAACAGGAACATACTTTTCCTAACAATCTTGTCCCTGGTTTTCTTAAAAACCTCACGCAAATAAAAAAATGGCTTCTTGAATTGATTACTTCATTCCTAGATAAATAATAAAATTCTTGTTAAAATTCTCTGTTGAAATAAATCTGAATATATTACCTTAATATATATTGAGATATGATCTCGGAAAATATGAATTTACGTAAAATAGATGTTTCACGAACTCTAAAAATAGTTAAATTTATTCTAAAAACAAATAATAAATGGGCCATCGGGGATTTTCATGCTCAATTTACCCAATCGAGTCAATTTGAACCCCGGATTTCCTGCTAAGAAGGATTGCCTTCTTAATCTCAGGTTTTTACTTTCTCGGACAATTAATTTCATTGTATGTCCGAGAGTCATTTATAAGACCTGCGCTTGTTGACCAAGCATATAAAACCTTGTTAACCAGGCTAAGCAAATGGCCCAATTTAATTGATATATATTATTATTATAAACTAATTAAATCTGAAAAAAGATAAAAATTTTTTTATCTTTAATCTGTTATATTTATAATTGAACTGAAAAAAAGAGACACTAATAAATTACTGAAAAAAAAATTGAAGAAGTTGATAAATAATGGCTGAAATGTTAACAGATCTTCTACAAAATATCTATAAAAGGATAGCACAGCTAGGATCGGCGATACAACAGCTAAATGAATCACTCAATTCTCTTAATCAAAATATAGAAGACAAAATTTCAAATTTAACAAAGAAATTAGAAGATTTTTCTAATGAAATTAATTTAACTCAAACTAAATATATTGATGTTGTAAAAGATATTGGAGAAGGAACAACTAAAGAATTGAGATTAATCCAAGAAGGATTGGGTTTAGATGCTCTTAAAAATTTAATCAAAAAACTTGAGGACTTTTCTAAACTTTCTGAAAGTATTCTAAATCAAGAAACTGTAAATTTACTATTATCAGAAGCAATTGATTCTGTTAAAATTCTTAAAGAAAGTATTAAAGAAGAGGAGGTTGTAGAGTAAAAATGGCCGAACGTTTATTAGATGAGATGATCCAAAAAATAAATCAAATTATGGCTTCCTTAGATGGAACTATAGCTCAAATCCATCAAATGAGTG
>JBHLKB010000358.1:0-3328 GCA_048887205.1 Candidatus Hodarchaeota archaeon | reverse complement strand
AGTCGTGTGGTCCCAATTTCAATTTGATATTATATTTTTTTTCAAGGGTAGATAATTGGTTATAGAAATAACCCCAACTTTTTGGTCTAATTTTTTTTAATCTTCTACCTGTTTTGTATATCAAATATTTTTGAATACCAATTTGAATTTTTTTTTCAGAATAACCCTTTTTTCTTAACAAAAGCACATAGCTAATGATATCTTCAATATCTTTATCATTTTCTCCTGGAAACCAGACAGGGGCAATCAGCACTTCAATATTTGTTTTCAACAGAAGTGATATATTTTCCATTAGATTTTTGATATTATAATTTTTACAATCGCATAAGAAATTAGCCTTTTCTTGATTTAATGAATTTAGACTGATATTAATTCTAGTAATAATCCATTTGTTTGCATCGATACTATTTCAATTCCATTTATTTTCCAAAGTTCCTTAATTAAGTCATACAATTTTGGATACAGTAAGATTTCTCCGTATGGCGCAAAATGGATTTCAATTTTGTAGTGTCCTTTAATCTCAATGATATCTTTTATTTTCTTGAGCAAGTAGTTTGGATCGATGATAAAATTAGTATCATAGTCTCCAGCACTCACAAAACAATATTTACATTTTAAATTGCATAAAGTTAGAGGTTTTAATTCAATAACATTGGTGCCCCTATCAATTACACCGATAAAATCTATACCATATAAGGGAATTTCTGATTTTTCATCCATATACATAATATCAGTAGCCATAATTACCGCTCAGAGTTTATATCGTAAAATTCCTATGATTGAGCCTAAATCTACTAACTGTTCTCCTGTTACATTCTCTGTACTCATTATGTCGATTTCCCCACCAGAATTTTCAACATTGGTAATAATTTCCTCAATTGTTAATTTTTTTTTTTTTGAGGCTCCTCTAATTAACATATCAGCAATTAATAGTTGTTTGACTGCACCTTGCTCAGCAGCATTAGACACTTCATCAAGACCAATTACGATAAGATCAGGATCATTAGCAAATAAATTCATTATATTTTCGATTTTCTCAGCTTCTTGAAGAACTTTAATTTTATTTTTAAGATTAGCTAATTTTTTTGATTTTAGAGTTTCTCTAATTGCACTTTCTGTACCCGAACTTGCATAGCATGTTTCCATATTGGCTTTGAAGGTGGAATTAGGAGTTTTTCGGAGAAATTTTATGAAATTATCTTTAGTATTTCCAGGTCCACAAAAGATAATTAAATTTATATCAATATTTTTTATATTTTCTATTAAGACTTTCTGTATTTCGGTAAAAAACTCTTCCATAGCCTTATTCCGATGAGTTTGTTTATATCTTTTACCAGGTATATTCTTTTTGATAGTTGCAATTCTATTATAACTAAAATTTGTAATAAATGCCAATGTTGCCAAACCAGTTTCTATTGCTATAATTAATGTTATAAAGTTGGATTCGAATTTTGATGTCTCTTTTAGTCTCTTTAATTCGTGTCTTAACCAGTTTTCTTTAATAACTGTCAATTTTTGAGATACTTCTATATTAAAAGTATGGTAAGTTCCAAAGCTAACAAAATCTTCAGGACCCTCTAAAATTTTACCTTTTATTCTTAATCGGTTTGAAAATTCATGAAAAGAGATATTTTTGACTTTAAGTTTTAGTCTCATTACTTTACGTTCACCTTTAGTCCCTTCTTTAAGAACAACACGTCTCTGAGTTAGAGCTACAACTTCATCATCTTCATTAATAACATTATATAGAGTCCACAAATCGTATAGATTTTCAGTCTTAACTGTGATCTCTCCTTGTTTTTGGTTAAATTCCAGAATTTTCAAATTGTTAAACAGACTCCTCAAAAATTTATTGCTATTTAAATTTAATTTAAAATTAAAGAAAAGCTTAATTTAATTTAGTTTGAATAAAAAACCTAATAAACAATAAAATAAATAAAAAAAGATAAAAATTAACTCAAAAAAAATGTAAAATTTATTATTTTTCTCCTAATGCTTCTTTAACTTTTTCTAGTTCTGCCATACGTTTCTTTTTCTCTTCCTCTCGCCTTTTTAACTCTGCTTCATCAACTTTCTGGAGTGTAACACCTTTTTTTATTTCCTCTTGAAGTTCCTTATCTACTGGAGCCATTTTTTACTATCACCTTTAATTAATTTTGAATTGATCCAAAATAATTAAATTGATATTTACAGATATTATAATAGAATTTATTTATAAGTTTTAGTTTATCAAGAGTCTATACAAATAAGCACTTTCCCCAGATTGATAATAATTTTTTAAGATCGTTGGATCTCTTTTAAAATTGAATTTTTCATATAGTTTAATAGCAGTGGAATTACTTATTTGGACATTTAAAACAATTTTTTTAATTTCCTTTAACGTCTTTGCTTTTTCTAATGCTTTTTGAAGTAGATATGAACCGTATCCTTTGTTTTGAAATTTAGGTTTAATGAGAAAGTTAATAATATTAATTCTATCCTTTTGATCTTTTATGCCTATTATAAAACCGATTATTTGTCTCTTAACTTTGCCAATTTCCAACTTTAAAAAGAAAACATTGTTTTTCATTAATTTTTCAATTAAATCTTCTGAAAATGCATTATTTTTAAAGATTTTTTGCTCTAAATTTACAATTTTTTTTAGATCTCTTGAATCGACCTTTTTAATTTCCATTAAGACCATACTCTTTTTTAAATACTCTAATTGGAGTTTTTTCCGTAATTTGTTGATATTTTGGAAGTCTAAAAGGTATCATTTCAACAATATAGCCTTTTAATTCATAGTTTCCCAATAAAGACATAAATTGATCTTCGATTGAAATATAGAATGGTATTTTAATATTTATTTTATCGTATGATACATATTTTTCTTGAAGCTTTAGATCAAATAATAAAGTTTTATAAAATTTGTCCAGTTCTTTTTTTTCTCCCTCTATTTGTGCAAATACTAAAAGCCCTTCTTCAGTAATTACTTCAAAAGGTAATTTAATATTCTTCGCTCTCCGAATATACCTATTTTTCAACTGATAATAATCCTTAGCCTTTATGGAGCAAAAATGCATCTTTAAAGAAACTTCAGGACCAAACTTTTGAATTAAATCTAACGCAGTTTCTTGACTATTTACTACAGAAGCAATTGTTCCATCTTTCAATTGAAAACCCCTCTCTTTTAGAGTTTGACTATTAGGAAAGCAATATTCAAACTCATTTAAATTTACAAAGTCTGCACTGATAGAATCTAAGTAAGAAATAAGCGCTTCAAGATATTCGACATATTCTTTTCCTGGAATAACTGGCACTTCAATACCTACTTTCATTTGCTTATTTA
>JBHLKB010000357.1:0-3334 GCA_048887205.1 Candidatus Hodarchaeota archaeon | reverse complement strand
TTATTTCTAAAAAAAGCTAAACAAAGCAAGGGAAATGACGTAAATATTAAAATTTTCAGTAATATGAATGAGTTAATTGAGAATAATATAACCAAGACCATAAAATTCCATCAAAATTTAATTTATAAATTTCCTTCAAAAGTAATTCCCATCTCTGGCAATATTGAATTAATCAAATATTTATTTACAAATTTTAAGACTTTTGCTGAAACCTTTGAAGATTTAAAAATCATATATCGACCTTTTGGTTTTTTAAATTATAGCAAGCACTTTGATAATATTAGCGACGAACGTCAAACTGATAAAGATTTATTATTAATCGGAACTGGTAATATAGAAAAATATCATGTTAAATTTAATAAAAGAATAAAAATTGCAGGGAAAGATATTAAAATTTCATATTTTAAATATAATCCTAATTTTGGGAAAATTTGGAGCGATCTTAGTAGTGAAAAATTAATTTTCAGGGAAATTGCAAAAGATTTAACATGCTGTTATGATCCAGGAGTATTTATCAACATAACGGGTCTATATTTCATAAAAAATACCTCCTTCAATACTAATCGATTATTCGCCCTTTTAACAATATTAAATTCTAAATTTTTAGATTCAGTGTTTAAAACATTGTTTAGTACATTACATATGGCTGGTGGTTTTTTAAGATTCAATGGTAGTTTTATTAAGAGATTACCCATGCCAAGTAATTTTCCGGTTGTTTTATCTCAATTAGGGCAAATTTTGCAACTTCTCTACCAATTAAAGTACGATTTTAATTCAATAAAGCCCGAAATTATAAAAAATCTTGAATTAAAACAAGTTAAAGATATTTACAGTAATGATATTATCAAAAATATTAATTTTTTCAATAGATTAAGTAATTCTTTAGTGAAATTATTATATCTAGATGATTTTTATTTAAACTCTAATTTGAATTATGATATTTTGAGAGAATTCTTAGATTTTGAAATAAAAACGTTAAATCTTCAAGTTAAATTCCTAAATCCTCAATATACTTTAAAAAATTACGAGTTATATCAAAAAAATGAAATTGATGTAATTTTAACTAATATAAACAACCTTTATAATAGATTATCTAATAATTCTGCTTTATTGGGTCAAATAGATCATATAACAAGAAATCCATTTCCCTTAAGTGTGATTCTCATTTAGTTAATCTATAAACAAAATCGAATTAAAATTAAATTTTAGCAAAGATTATATATTTAAAACATTTATAAGTAAAAACCAATTAAAATTGTGAGTGAGAGATATGGCTAAAAAGAAGAGTGTCCCAAGTGAAGAAGAGGAATATGAAGTTCCAGGTGGAAAAGTAGATGAGGATGGAGATGAAATATTAGATCTATCTGACTGGAAAGATGACTTAGAAGAAGATGTAGAATATGATCTCAGTAAAATAGAAGATGATATGTTAGTAGATGAAACAGAAGATGAAGAATTCGGAATGGAAGTTGATGATGTTGTCAAACTGTTACGAGATGTGAAATGTAAACCCTGTCCAGGTTTAAAAAGCAAACCAGATTGTAAAGTTGCGCATGATTATGGGTGTCCAAAACCAAAAAAGCCATAAAATTTTTACTTTATTTTTTTATTAATTAATCACGCAAAAAACTTTTGAATAATATCTTTTAGTGGAATAGATTGCTTTCAAATACTCTAAAACGCATAATATTAATAATTATAGATTTATTATTTAGCTGGTACATTTGGGAAGTTAATATTTGGTTAGGTAATCCATGTTATACAACCTATTTTTCAAGGTGTTTTATCTTATCAACAACTACTTTTCTAATTGTTTATACACCGTTTGAGATATATTGGTCTTTTAGGGATCTCTGGTTTGATCGCTGGAAAAAAATTTTTCTCAAGGATTTGAATGTATCAAGTATAAAAATAGATGTATCTGGTGGTTTTTTATATGGAAATTTAGTAAGAAATAAGGAGCAAACTAAAATTGATTCAAAAAATGCCATAATTATAGTTTGTCATGGCTTTTCCGATACAAAAGAAAAACTTCAGTATTTATATTATCCAATCGCTTATCAAGGATATATTGTTTTAGCGTATGATGCAAGAGGTACGGGAAAATCTAAAAAAACCGGAAAGAGAAGTGATTTTTTAAAAAGACTTGAAGACTTTGAAAATGTAATTGAATGGGTAAAAAATCAAGAAGAGTTTTCAAATAAGAGAATATATTGTATTGGATTTAGCATTGGTGCCATTACAGTTTTATCTGGAGGTTTTTTAAATAAGGATATTGAAAAAATTATTGCAATTTCTTCTATGTCTCAGTACAAGCAAAATATTCCAAAATACAATCCTGTTGTTATGTTAAGTTATTTATTTAAAGGGGTGAAATTATTTCCAACTATAATAGAAAATTACCGATTATCTCCTTATTTTTTAATAAAAAATGCTAAAAAAGGACTAAGATCAGACGAATGGGAAAGTTTCTCTAGAAAGGTTATGTTAATTCATTGTAAGAATGACAGAGTAATAAAATTCAAAAATTTAAAAGAAAACAAAATAATTCTAGAATCTCCAGAGAAGAATATATTAACATTGAGAAAAGGTGGGCACTCACAAAAAAAAAATGAATGCGTTTTAGTAGGAGCAACTCTAAATTTTATAAATTCATAATTGTATAATATGTCCAATTTTCCTATTTCTCAAAAATTAAAATAATTCTATCATTTCATTTATGGCTTTAAGTGCTAATTCTATACTTACATCAATGAGATTAAGTTTTTTCTTAAAGTAATTAGGATCTGACTTTGATTTTTTGATTTCTTCAAAAATGTTGAAGAAATGTTTTTGGGACTCTAATTCCATAGAATAAACTCTTAGCCGAGAAGTTGCATCACTCATTCTAACAAGACAGCCATGATCATGAAAGTAGTGATCAAATGCGGGAAAATAAGTTTCCCATAATTTCTCTTTTAAATGATTATAAACTTTATTAGCAAGTTTCAGACAGTAATCTCTACTCTTGTCACTGTAGCAAAAATAAAATGGTAATTTTCCTTTTCCTTGGTTTTTTACCATATAATCATGTAGCTTTTCAAAAAACACCTCAAATTGTTTATGAGTCAAATTTAGATGGGTGTGATCAGCTGAAGGATTGCATTTAAAAAATAAGGGTTTACGGTAATAAGGAATACTATATAGTTTTATGATATTTAATACCATCCCTTCTTTAAGCCAGTGATCAAATTTATAAAATGCATTTAGATTTGTACCTAATTCAATCGGAAATCTTTCCAGTAAGGAAGTCTCATGGAAATCTAATATATAGATGAAAATTTCTTTATTATCC
>JBHLKB010000356.1:0-3337 GCA_048887205.1 Candidatus Hodarchaeota archaeon | reverse complement strand
TATTAATCCTGGAGATATCGATAAATATATGACTATTGGAATAACTGTGATTGTATTATCAATTTTAGCAATGATAGCAATGTTTATTGCGACTAATCAAGCACAATACAAGAAAAGGAAACCATTAGCAGCAGGAATGAGTTTAATCGGTGGAATTATAGCTCTTATTGCTCCCATTGCATATTATTTTTATATACAAGAAATTCGGGTTTTTGCAATCTTCCGTTTTTGGGATGCATTTGACCAAAGTTTTGGATTTTATATTCCAATCGTAGCTGGCATTATTGGAATTTTAGGTGCTGTCGCGTTTGTTTACGCTTATATACGGGAAGGAAGGAGAGAAATAGCAACAGATCGACTACAACAAATAGACTAACCAACGACGGAAGTATAAGTTTCTGATCAATTTCACTGAGAAGGTTTATGTAATAACTATGGTGTTAAAAGTGTAGGAGCTTTATGCTAGTTATGTGGTATAAAATTGAGTCCAATAACGAATTCACATTTTTTTTTCCTATTTAGATACAAAATATCTAAATTTATCATCATCTAATTTCCATGCTTCAAAAAAATCAAAATGCTCCTTAGTCTCCCAAATATTTTCTATATTTTTAATACCATAGTAAAGATCTGTTAAAAGTATTTTATCACATGGATATTGTCTGTGTGAAGGATAGAGTTCAAGATTTTTGTATTTTTCACATAAATCTATTAATTTAGAAAGAGTTTTGAGGACTTCAGGGAAATTTTCTCTCTTAGGTAAAAATTGATCTCCATAATAAGCTACATCACTCGTAAAAAGTTCACCTGTGCTTGTTAGTAAACATATTGAACCAGGAGAATGTCCAGGGCAATGAATTACATTGACTTCGATTTCACCTAAATTAAAGATGTCTCCATCTTTTAATGGTCTAATTGTTCTGGCTGGAGATATTAAAAAATTTTGTTCTGCATATATCTTTACAATTTCATTGGGAGAATCTTTGAAGTATGAAACATCATATGGTTTCGAAACAATCTCAACTTCATTTTCATGAATGTATACTTCTTCAAATTCTACATTACCCAAAGGATGGTCCCAATGATAATGAGTATTGAAAACTAAAAGTTTTCTTTTTCCCTTCAACTCATCTACTATTGGTTTTATAGGGGAAAGTCCACATCCTGTATCAAGTAAAAGAGCAGTATGAGATCCTAAAAGTAGGTAGATATTTAGGGGATCATTTGTATAAACTGGATGAACTAATGAGATATTTTCTTTTATAACATATAAGTATTCCTTATGTTTTGAAATTTCAAAATGCTGGGAATCACTATTCATACTTCATGTTAAGAATAGAATAGATTTAAATATCATTGATTAGTTTGTATTTTATCCCTTAATGAACTCTTACTTGTTTGTTACCATTAATAAAGCTTTAAAGGGAATATGATAATTTTATTTAAAAAGTGAAATATTGAGATAATAGGAATTAGTATTTAACTCCTAATCTCGTATTTCTTTTAATTATACTGAATTTTGTTTCTTAATCTCACTAATCTATCGGGAAAATTTGAGAACATTGCGTCTACATGGTCGCCATTATACTGCATTTTGAGGAATTTCTGCATTGACCTTTTGAACAGTACTCCCCATATATAAAATTTGAAACCGTTATCTTTAACCATCTTAAATAATTCCAAATTTGCCATATTATAATTAACATTAATCCCTTGAATGTTTAACTTTTTCATGTTTTCTAATTCTAAGTGCTCTTCTCTGATATTTGTGTGTTTTAGAAAAATCGTATTAATCAACGTAACATTTCTATCAAATTCTCTAATCTTTGAAAAAATATTAGTCAAAGGAAATGGATCTATAGAAGTTTTGGCAATTTCAATTTTATCAAGTAAATTATACTCTTTAGCAATCTCGATTATTCTTATTCCTACATCCGGAGCTCTGATGTCAAAATTGTATCGAAGATTATAATCTTTAAATTCATTAAATAATTCAGGAAGAGTAAGGATTGGCTCATTATTCTCAAGTTTAAAGCTTTTAATTTCAGTTCTAGTCAAATCATTGATATGTATTTCTTCACCGTTTTTTTTATAATTTTGTTGGAATGTTAAAAAGATTTCACGGTCCTTAGAAATTTGGGCTTCAGTTTTGAAGCCATCAACTCCCATTTCAATTGCTTTTTTAAATGAGGTTAAACTATTTTGCACTCCAATGAAACCAGCGCCTCTGTGGCCCCAAACAAAAGTTTTATTCATTATTTAACGCCACCTTTTCATTATTGATTTCTGCTGCTAATCTAAGTAAATCAAAGAACACAACAGCATATTGAAGATCTCCTTCTAGTTTAAGATTACCATCTACAAATTCACTAAAAGCAAATTTATCTCCTGCGAGAATACCACGCATAACTTCTTGTGGGCAATTAATTTTAATGGTTGCTCCTTCTATTTCTCCTTTTCCACATTTGAATATACCATTACCAAACTTGACCCAATACTTAAAATCTGGATATTCTAAAGTTGTTTGTACAATGTTTGTTTTCAGTACATCTAATTCTTGACGAAATTCTTTGTTTTCTACAGATAAAGCCTCATAATCATGATAAATTTTCATTATGCTTTTATTAATACAACAATTTTCACATAGAAATTTATCAAATGTTATAATTCCACAATTTCCCATATTGCATTCCCATTGATTTGTTTCATTGTTCATAGTAATATTGTATCCACATTGTGTAGGAAGGGTTTCAACTATTCTCCCACATCTACTACATTTTAAACTCATAATATAATCACCTAATATTATTGATATTATAGAGAAATAAAGATAATAAAGCTTCATATAAAGAAATATAAATTTAGCTTTAGATCGTTTTTTAATGATAATGCGAAAACCAATAATAAATTTTAAAAAATTAGAAAAACAAAAATAGTTTTTAAAGATTACTAATAGGGAAATATTCTTATTTTTTTTAAAGATTACTTCAGAAATCGTTTATTTCCTATAATCCACTCGAGGTAATTTATTTATTGGATAAGGTAAATAAGCATCATCAGGAATGGGATCAATATAGAAATGCCGGAAGTTTTTGTCTTGCATTCTACAGAAAGGACTTCGGTGATTGTAGGCAGGATGTTTCACCATTCGCATCCATATCTTCTTTAACGGTTCTTTTCTGATGTTCCCAAAAGAGAGAGGCGAAAAATCACAGGGAGAAATATCTCCATAAGCACTAGCGTAATATTGAATATTTCCGGCAAGACATCCTATTCCTGAGAGGTATGCTTCCACAGAATTCTGCCAAGATTGAGATGAAAGAGGTGGTACAACTTT
>JBHLKB010000355.1:0-3337 GCA_048887205.1 Candidatus Hodarchaeota archaeon | reverse complement strand
GTTAATTTTGAGTATAATCCAGGTGATTCTGGTAGAAATCCACAGATCGTCTTCACATCATTAGCTTGGGTAAGAATATTATACCCGCCTACTAAAGCTGTACCATTTGAAGGAGAAATAATAGCATTTAACATCCTGACAGTTGTAGTTTTCCCCGCTCCATTTGGCCCTAATAGACCATAGGTAGTACCATATGTGATTTCTATATTTAAATTTCGTACTGCTATAATATCACCAAAAATCTTTGTGAGATCTTTGGTTATAATTGCCAATTTTTCCATTTTGTTTTCAAACATCCAAAATTTTAATTTTATTTTACTTTTTTATAGATTTTTAACTTTGAGCTTCTTTCTCGAATAGATCCTCAAATTCCATTCCTAGTCCCATTGCAATTTTAACTAATATACTATCGTTAAAACTTGATGTTAGTTCTTCGTCATCTATTTCGCTTAAAGAAGCTAGTTTATCGAGACTGATGCCAGCTATTTCAGCAATCTCTTTTGATTCTGCTAACGATTTACCCTCTAAGATATCTTTAATTATTGGTTCCTGATAAAAAATTGTATCCAATGGTTTTTCAAAAATTTCTGTAAGTCTAAAGGATAATGTTAAAGAAGGATTATAATCCCCTTTCTCTAAATAATAAATTGTCTGGCGGGAAACACCTACTTTATCAGCTAACTGCTGCTGAGTTAAGCCGAGTTGTTCTCTATAATCTCTAACATTTGATTTAATTCTTTTTACAAATTTCAGATGCTTCTCACCAAGATTATTTCAAACTTGAGTTTTTATATTACAATAATTTAAAAAAAAAGAATTTTTAGGCTAATTTAAACAGATCCTCAACCTTACACTTTAAAACTTCTGCTATTTTGAAAGCTAATGCCAAACTTGGATTATATCGGCCTTCTTCTAAATAATTTATAGTTTGAATTGGAACACCAACTTTTTCAGCTAAAACTGCGGCAGTCATTTTAGCATTTTCTCTTTTTTCTTTTATTGTTGTTTTTAAATATTCTCCTTCTCGCATTTTTGAGAGAATGTAGCTAATAAAATTATCGAAAGCGATTTCTTCAGGTTTAAAGATTTTATCTTCTAAACCGCTTGGAATTGTAGAATATTTGGTTAGCCTATCTTTTATCTTCTCCTCGATGATATTGGGGTCAATTAATCCTGGAATATAACCTTCTGGGCGAACAATACCTCCTTTGGCACCTGCTGCTGCCGCTGCAGAACCTGCTGTCTCAACTTTGACGGTATAAATTTTAAACATCCTATCAAAGACACCATTAGTAATATTTATGTTCTGAATTCTGCTATGTGGTATAGTAGCTCTGATTCTATTGAAAACTCCGTGTTGGATAATAATATCACTTTCTAATATCTCAAAGGAAAACATGTTTACATATCGATAAAAATACCAGATTGTAACCAATAAAACAACTATAAATGGGATCACCACTGAACAAAAGAGTATCCACAAAGCCCAGTTAAATGGAAATGGTGCTTCAAAAAAGTAGATCAACCAAATTGATAAAATCACCCAAGTTGCATAAAACAAAATATAACCAATAATAGTTTTAACAATCTGTTTCTTCGCATACTTACGCGAAATGGTTCCTTTGTATTTTGATTCACTTTTACTCATTTTATTTACCCTCTATTTTTTATTATTTTTTGATTTATGTAAACTTTATTTGTACTTAAATTTTGATGTATTAAATCTTAAGCTATATTTTTTTAAAAATTTATTTTATTATGTAATATTTATTTACATTCATATTTAAATCTATCGATGAATGTTCGAAAAAGTACCTTAAGGAATTTTTTTTTATATTCTAAATGATGTTGAGTATACTTTACATTATAATATTTAATAATTTTTTGGGAAAAAAAAAAGAAAAAATAAGTATAATTCACAATTTTTTGGATCTTACTAGCTTTCTGAGTTCTCTTTGCTTACGCTGGGTTCTCGCTTTTAAATTTTGATCATAATATTCAGTCATAGTTGGAGAAGGTGTGAATTGCTTATCTTTCTTTAAAAGTTCTATTGCTTCATTTGGACAAACAATCACACAATTCCCACAACCAATACAATATTCTTTATTTATACTAGAAACATCATCATTGAGAGTAATTGCCTCCATTTGGCAACGTTCTATACATGTACCACATGCAATGCATAAATCAGAATCAATTTTAGCATAATGATTCGTAGATATAATATCTCCAGGATTAGGAAATATTTTTATACTTAATATCACTTCACAACAGCAACCACAACAACTACAGATAAAATCAGTTTTTTGGGAGTTCCCTGGTTGAAACACTAATCCGTCTTCTTCATTTTTCTTCAATGTTTCAATTGCTTCTTTCCTGCTAATTTCACGAGCCCATCCCATATCAATATACATTTGAGCTAGGGCACCAAATCCTATACAAACATCCAATCTCGAGGTAGCTTTACAAATTTTTCCTAAAGTATTCTTTGATTGACGACACACACAATTAGCTAATGAGAATGGACCTTCTGCATTCTCAACAAGGTTTTTAACATCATCAAAGTGTGCAATCTCAGTCTCATGATCAATAGTAACACCTACTGGAATTGTGCGCATTTGAAGCGGAAGGTTTTTAGCCATCTCATAAATAAGAGCTTCTCGCATATATTGCTTCATATCTTTTGTAAACTTTTTAGTTAATTTGTTCACCTGAAACTCAAACATTCCAATTAAAAGTAATGCTCCACTATAAGCTTTCTGATTTCCATTCTTGCTTAATTTAATGGATCCTTTTTCGGCCATAGTGTCAAGATGATTCTCCAATTCTCTTTTTGAGTATTTCAATCCAGACTTTTTGAAGCGCTTAAAAATGCTTTTTAGAGACTCGCCATCTCCAAATAAAGGATAAAATTTTAATTTAGATGCAATTTGCGCTTCTTCAGGAGTAAAGAGTTGTTTTAAAAGACGTATTTCCACTCCAGATTTTGTTGAAGGGAATCCAACTGGGAAGGTATCAAGGTGTAATTGCAATTCTCGATACATATCTTGAGCTGTACCACTTGTTTCTTGGTTTGCCATTCTTTTTTATTTTCAATAAATATAAAATAATTTATTATTCGTTTTTTTATTTAAGAGTTTATTTCTAAATTTTGTTCATTTTTATTTCATTTCTAATATAAATCTTTTGTTTTTATTTCTAACATTTTTCATTATTGAGCAGATTAATATAAAATTTGTTCATTTTTTGAATTTTTTTAATTTCATTTTTTTTGTCGTCACGTAATTTACATAAGTGGGAAAAAATGGGGAAAGTTTAAATAGTTAAAATTGATATT
>JBHLKB010000354.1:0-3338 GCA_048887205.1 Candidatus Hodarchaeota archaeon | reverse complement strand
AATTAGACCTAAGTTCTGTTAATGCTTATATCTCTGGGGCAGCACCTTTTCCTACAGAAAATATAAATGAGTTTGAAGATGTAGTTGGGAAAGAAAAGGTCGTGGAAGGTTATGGAATGACAGAAGCCTCTCCAGGAGTTTCAATGAATCCATATCTTGGGAAAAAAAAAATAGGAACTGTAGGTGTTCCATTACCTAATACTGAGGTAAAAATAGTTGATGTTTCAGACAGAAGTAGAGAGGTTCCTTTAGGAGAACCGGGTGAAATCGCGATTAGAGGCCCCCAAATATTTAAGGGATATTGGAATAAGCCTAAGGAAACTGAATACGCACTTCAAAATGGGTGGTTTTATTCTGGAGATGTTGGAATAATGGATAAGGACGGTTATATTACTATAATCGATCGTACAAAAGATATGATAAACGTTAGCGGTTTTAAAGTTTTTAGTGTTGAAGTAGATGACAAAATGAATAAACATCCTGCAATTGAACTCTGTTCATCAGTTGGTATTCCTGATCCTGATCGTCCTGGCTCTGAATTAGTTAAATTATATGTGTTATTAAAAGAGGGATATGAAGCATCTGAAGAAATTAAAGCAGATATCCTTAAATTTGCTCAAGAGAACCTAGCCAAATATAAAGTACCAAAATTTATTGAAATTCTCAAGGAATTACCGTTAACTTCCATAGGTAAAGTAGATAAAAAGGCTCTAAGAAAATAGGGAAATCTTTAATTATTTTATAATTTTTTTTTTTTGAAATATCTTCTATAAATGTTATAGTATGAATAGAGAGCAATAGAATAATGAATTAATATGCAAGGTATAATCCCTAATTGTAAAAATATATAGCTAATATATAATCCCATCAAGAAAGGATATCCGAGATTTATTAAAAGAATCGTTAAATTTTTATAGCGAAACCAGATGTGAATATGAAATAAAGAAAAAATCAAGCTTGAAATGAATATAGCTGCAACTGATTCTAAATCTAATACATGAACTAAAATCCCAATACTGTAATACCTAAAAACTAATTCTTCTATTATTATAATTATTGGAAAGAAAAACCAGATGATTATTCTATTATTTCTATTAACAAAAGCATTTATAACATCTTGTTTTCTAATAACTTCAACATTCTTTTCATTGTAACTATAAATTTCAATAATTTTACCCAAAATCAAAAATATTAATATACCGATTATAAAAATTAGAATTACAAAGCAATTTAGCTCTTTTATTGTGAAATATCCGATATATACTCCAAAAAATATTGGAATGGTTAAAATAATCAATAAAATGCTAAGAATAATATACTTTCTTGCTTTAATCAAAATATATTAAACCAAATTTTATCAATATCCATAAATAATGAAATCAACCAGGGTAATCGTTTTTGGAGCCCATAAGCGTGGTTGTCTCCTCTATCCATTGAGATAATTCTTTATCCATTCTACAAAAAGTCACAATTTTGTCGATATCTCTTAATTTAGAAAAAGAACATTCAACCATTACATCCCAACCTCCATAAATTGGAGTAGCATAGGTAATTTTCCAATCCTCATCTAGTTCAGTAGATTTTAAATCAATTAATTTTTCAACTACTTTCCATTCTGTACCAATTGCTTTTAGGCGAATCAATATGTATCCTCGATAATAAATTTCTTACACCTTTAACTCTATGGTTATTTAGATTTACGTTTTCCTTTTGAATATCTCACTTTACTTTAAATTGGAATATATTTAAGTAATTTAATGTTTCTATTATAAATTGTTTTTATAAAAATTTGATGTGATAGTACAGAAATGTCAGGTTTATATAGTAAATTAGAAAAGATTGTTACTGAGAAATATATTTCTAATGATATTTATGTTCGTCATGCATATTCTCGAAATGTTGATATAGTTTTACAAGGAGTTCCTGATATAGTTATAAGACCAAAGGATGCTCAAGAAATCTCAGAAATTCTTAAAGTTGCTAATGAAGAAAATATTGCCATTATTCCACGTGGAGCTGGAATTTGTGAGTTTGGAGGAAGTAAACCAATTAGTGATAACGGAATTGTATTGGATTTGAAAAGAATGGACAATATTCTTTACTTAGATGAAGATAATCTTATTGTTACTGTTGAAGCCGGAATTTCTTGGGGAAAATTAAATGAATATCTTTGCCATTATGGTCTTTATACAGGATGTATGGGTCCAGGATCTGGCTTATCAGCATCGGTAGGAGGAGGTATATCCCATCATTCAGTTGGTGGAGGTGGGTGCGCTAAATATGGGGCTTGTACTAATCAATTAGTTTCCCTAGAAGTAGTTTTACCGACTGGAGAGATCATTGAAACGGGATCTCAAGCAAATAAATATTCTAAACTTCCATTTAACAGATTTGGTAATGGTCCGGATTTAACAGGACTATTTTGCGGAGACAATGGTGTTTTTGGAATAAAAACAAAAGCTTCCCTAAAAATTTTCCCGAAACCAGAATTTGCAGATTATAAAACATTTTTAATGCCCCGTAAATCTGCCGATTCTGCTGCTCAAATTATGATGGAAATTAGAAGAAAGGGGATAGATGTTTATGATACAATTTTTATACCAGATGTGGTAGTTGCTGTGGGATCAGAACAGGGTTTTTTTCCATTATGGGAGCATATTAAAAAGAAAAGAGGAATGCTTTTTTATATAATTGAAGCAAATTCAGAAGCGGAATTGAAAGAAAATGTTAAAAAATTAGATGATATTATAGTGAGTAAAAAATCCGAATATCTTGGTTCAGAAATTTCCGAAGGGAATATTGCTAGATGGTTCTACACAGAACAAGGACATTGGCAATTTTATCATAATTTGTGGGGAATGTTTCCTTCCATGCAACCACTCTCAGCAGAATGTTTTTGTCCAATTAATAGATTTCCTGAAGTTATACGAGATGTTGATCAATGGGATATCGAACATGAGGAGGATATGCGTAAAATTTTTAATATTACTAAAATTCGTCCAATTTCAGGTAGTGGTCCCGTCCCATTAGTTGATGGGAATAATGTAGAAGTGACTGCTGGTTTTGTTAGCTTCTGGAGATATTTTGATGGGCAAATTCATGATGTTATCCGTGAAATAAATCTAAACTTATGGAAATCATTATTAAAAAGGCTTATCAAGCATGGTCTTCAATACTATATGATGGGGGAATTTATGTCGCGTTTGATGGTTGAAATAGGGGCATATTCAGAAGATTATTATAATTTAATGAAGGGGATAAAAGAAACTCTTGATCCTAATATGATTTTAAGCAGAGGAAAATTCAATTTTTGGGGTGAATAAGAAATTGACTGAATT
>JBHLKB010000353.1:0-3352 GCA_048887205.1 Candidatus Hodarchaeota archaeon | reverse complement strand
TAGCTCCGTTCGATACTACATTCTTTAAATGTATCTTTTTAGATTTTATACCAGGTAATTCTAAATCAGAAAAAAATTGGTCACATAATACTGCATCATAATGCTGGTCAGTAAATACAACTTTATAATCTACTTTTCTTTGTTCACAAACTTTGATTACTGGAGAAACCTTAATAATTTCTGGACGCGTGCCAAGTATAAAGAAGATCGTCATTTTATTCCTCTAGGTTTATATAATTTATTAAATTACCAAATTAAAACAATCAATTTTAATTATTTTATTTATATACATGAATAATCAAGCGATTGAGTTTTTTGAACGTTTGTATTCAAGTTCCTTTATATATCTTGTGACATACATGTCAGCAAGTAGACCAAATAATAGAATTTGAATTCCCATAATTATTAATAAAGCAGTTAGAACTAAATTACCCGTTAATAATTGACCATACATGACCGAATTATATGTTACAATTGCACCAACAAGAATACCTCCTGCAATTAAAACCGTGCCAAGTGCACCAAATAATGATAATGGATGGTAATCACGATAAGTTTTAAGTCCTATTACGGAAACTCTTAAAGAATAATCCGCAGGATCCGAAATTAATTTTGATTTTCCAAAAGGTCTTTTTAGAAATTTAACAGGAACCTCAGTTACTCTGAAACCTTCTTTTGCCCCTCTAATTAATAGTTCTTGAGTATATGTATAGTCTGATGTTATTGGAACCTCTTCCAAAACTTCTCTCCGAATGGCCCTAAATCCTGTTTGGGAGTCGGTTAAATGCAAACCAGAAAATCTATTAACACACCATGTAAAAACCTTATTTCCTAATCTTTTTATAGGCCCCATTTTTTCAATAGTTCCTAAAAAACGTGATCCTAAAACTATATCAGATTCATTTTTTTCCACTATTTCCAATAAATTTGGGATTTCATCCGCGTCATATTGTCCATCACCGTCAATTGTGAGTATAATATCAGCATCTAATCTTAATGCCTCTTTAAAACCATCTTTAATGGTAACACCTAATCCTTTATTACTTTCATGGTTAAAAACATACGCCCCTGCATTCTTTGCATGTTCAGCAGTTTTATCTTTTGAGCCATCATTAACGACTATTACATAATCTAAATATTTTATACATTTAGTTACTACCTCAGCTATGGAACTTTCTTCATTATAGGCAGGAATTATTCCAACTCTTTTCTTTATTTCCCTTATAGATGGCATACTACTTGGAACAATCGGAACTCTGTGTTTGTGATAAAATAATTTTATTAGATAGTGAACAAAAAGAAATATTAAACCACCTAAGAAGCTCCACCAGGCAAAAGTTACAAAAAGAGAACCCAATCCTCCAAAAATATTTGTTGTTAAAGGCCAAATCCAAACCTCAAGTATTATTTTTGGATTAGAAAGTAAAATATCCCAAATTGTTAAACCTATATATACCGCTATAATTCCTACTATGATTAAAAAGGATAAAGCTAAAAAACTCCAACCAATTGATCGTAATCTTGGCATTTTTATGTTCTTTCCTCTTAAGAGTATTGATTCTGAAGTTAATTTTATTTGGAGAAATTTCAATAAAAAGTTATTAGAACATGTATTATATTTTTCTTTTTTAAAAATTAAAGAGGCTAAAATTGAAAAAGAAGTTTACAACCAAGAAATCACGAGTTTTAATAGTTACACATAAAACAGAATCTTTTGTCCGAGATGCAGCAATACATACATCTAAATTTGGAAATCAAATAATTTTATATGGTCCTAAACCTGGAAAAGAGGATTTAAATTCTATTTTAAAGTCGAATTTAAAATTTATTCCCACTAGAGTACGGAGTATTTTTACATTGGGGGAAAAAATTGAAGATATTTTTTTAGAAAACCCAAGATTAGAAATGTTTAAGCATTTTTTTTTGACCTTCTTTGAACTATTTAGAATTACAAGAAAATTTAAAATAGATTTAATTCATGCACACTGGGTATTACCTTCAGGTTTTATCTGTAGTTTAATTTCATTTTTAATGAGAAAACCATTGATTATTACAGCTCATGGCAGATCTATTTATTATAACCCAAAACTAGGAAAAACTGTTCCACAAAAGGGTTATGTTCGACTTATGTACAAATTTATTTTTAGAAGAATGAGTAAAATAATTGCTGTTAGTAATTATGTCAAAGAAGTAATTATTTCTAGAGGGGTTTCTTCATCAAAGATTAAATTAATTTATAATGGGACAAACTTAAGTCAATTTAATCCCGAAATAAAGGGGGATGAAATAAAATCCAAGTTGAATTTACAAAACACTTTTAATATTTTAGCTGTTAGGAAACTTTTTTACAGAAAAGGGTTACAATACTTGATAAAGGCAATCCCATTAGCACTAAAAAAAATCCCTAATTTAAGATTGATAATTATAGGGTATGGTCCTTTCGAATCATATTTGAAAAAGTTAACAAAAAAATTAGAATTACAGAATTACATTTTATTTTTAGGGAGAATAGAAAACCTAAATTTACCTCCATACTATGCCGCAGCCGATATATTTGCAATTCCTAGTTTGGTTGAGGGTTTTGGTGTGGCCGCGGCAGAAGCTATGTCAATGGAAATTCCATTAATATCTACCAATATAAAAGGTTTAATAGAAGTCTCAGATTCTACTAACGCTATAATTGTTCCACCCGCTAATGAATCAGCTATTGTCAATGCAATCATAAAATTATGGCAGGATCCTAAATTACGGAAGGAGTTAGGCAAAAGTGGGCGTAAAAAAATATTAAATATATTCAATTGGGCTCGTGCTGCAAAGGAATATAATGAATTATATGAATCTCTTATTAAAAAGTAGTTTTTTTAATTTTCTTTAAATTGTAAAGTTTATGCGCTTTAATGCAAACATTTCTCAAATAATCCAATTGAGATTCCCCAATTTGTTGGATTTCAAGAGGATAGATTTGTTTTAATAGTTCGTTTGCATTTTTAATAAATTGTTCTTTTCTTTCAGGATAATTTATTGAAAAAAGGATTGAAAGAGCTCCACAATATATTTTAATAATAGGTGATTTTTTAGAAAAAAGATTATTTAGGAATTTAAATCGATTATGGTTCCTGAAACTTCTTATATATTGAAAATTTTCATAAAATTGAATTAATAATGAACCAAGATAAACAAAAAATCTATTCTGCCATATATTTTTTTGAAGATAATGCTCTATAAAAGGTGAAAAATAATTAAATTCTAAAAATTTTAGAATTTTTTTTATAAAAATTAGTGGATCCTCAATTTTTTGGTTAGTAATATGATTAATATAATAAATTATTATATCTAAAAGATCCTTGGAGGT
>JBHLKB010000352.1:0-3354 GCA_048887205.1 Candidatus Hodarchaeota archaeon | reverse complement strand
AGCGAACATTTTACTGATAATAAATCGAAACAACTTGCCTTAGGTAATTCTTATTTTTGTCAAGCATTAGAGTTTGGTTCCAAATTTGATAAGACCAGTGAGACATCTACCAAAGCAGAATATTATCCAAAAATTAAAATGATGCTCAGGAATGCAGCAAATTCATATCGAAAGGGTGGATTTGAAAGCGAAGCTGACTGGGCACTTGCTACTTCAACATATTTTGATGCTACCTGGTATATTATCAGAGCAGATGAAGAATTAAACCTTGATGAAAAAAAAAAGCTTTTAGATATTGGATCTGGTATGTTTAAGTCAGCAGCACAACTTTTTGGTGATGCTGGATATAAAGATAAAGAAGAAGAGGTTTTAAATTGCTTAGAAATGGTGGAAAAAGAAGAAGAGATCATAATTTCCGCGCTTAATACTATTAGTGAACCAATTATTTCTAAAAACACTATAGATATCTTAGCACCTTCATTTCCTCAAAAACAAGAAATCAAGAAAGCCAAAGAAAAAAAAGTTAAGAAAAAGAAATACAAATTAGTTTATAGAGATTTACTTAAAGAATACCCTAAAATCCAGAAAAGAGAATTTCGAGTAGGAATTGCTCAAATAGGAGTGTCTAGTACAGGGGATCTTTTGAAAGAGTTTTATGAAGAAAAAGCATCTGGTTTATTAGGACTCCGGGAAGAAAAAGTTGCATTAGCATTAAATAAAATCAGAAATATGATAGAAAATGCTCATGATGATGAAGTTGATATTCTTGTATTTCCAGAAATGGCTATAGATCTCAATTATGGTCAGTTTTTAGAGTTGATATCAGATTTAGCTAAAAAGTTTGATATGTTCATTATTCCTGGTTCATTTCATAATCAAGAAACTAGGCAAAACATTAGTATTGTAGTTGGACCGGAAGGAATTGTTTGGGAGCAAGAAAAACATATTCCTGCAATTATACACTTTGAAGATAAAAAATTTCAAGAAGGAATAAAGGTAGATGCGTTCCCACGGCAAACTATAGTTTGTAATACAGAATTTGGGAGAATAGCTATAGTAATATGTAGAGATTTTCTTGATATGGATTTACGTGTAGAATTAAAAAATTTTGAGCCTCCAGTAGACATTATTTTTAACCCTGCCTTCACACCAGTTAAAGCTGATTTCAAAGCAGCTCATTTTGATGCCCGTCGATCCATTTATGCTTATTGCTTTTTTGTTAATATCGCTGAATATGGTGAATCTCTTATATATACTCCAGAAAAAGAGAGAATCGAACGAATCATCCCTCCAAAAGAGGAAAACTTAATTTATAAGGATATTGATCTATTTAAACTTCGTTCAGAGCGTAAGAAATGGGAAAAGGAAAAGAAAAAAACGCGTCAATTTATCCAAAGTACTCGATAATAATTTAAATAAATTAAATAAGCTTCAATTATAAAACGTATGTCAATAGAAAAAGATTTCGTATTTCCAGTTTACATATATGATATTATATTAGAACAAATAAAAGATCTAAGTAGGAATTCTGAAAAGGAGATTTTCGGATATTTGGTTGGAGATCTATTAAAATGGAAGGAACAAATTTATATTATAATTGAAGAACAAATATTCATTGAAGACGCGGTTCATAGTAATCAATTTTCAACTTCTCAAATCAAAGGGAAAGCCGGAGAATATGAAAAAGAATTTAGAAAATTAAAAAAGAAGAAAGAAAATGATAATTTAAGAATATTGGGATGGTGGCACTCTCATCCTGATTTTGGGTGTTTCTTATCACCAGTTGATCTTCATACTCAAGCATACTTCTTCCCTGAATCATATCAAGTAGCTTTAGTCATAGATCCAGTAAGAGATGAATTTAAATTCTTTACATTAGACAAAGCGTCAGAAAAAAAGTATAAAGCAATAAGTAATGCAATAATATCAACCGAAGAGTGACCCTTAAAGCTTAATTTATTAATGATTGTTCTAAAATTAATAATGAGAATAAATTTCCATGAATAAATGACAGAAAAAAAAGATAATTTAGATATTAAAATTGTGGGTCTTGAATCAATTGATTCAGACAAATATGACCGTCAAAAACGGATCTCAGGTTGGGATCAATCTAAAGTATCTAACGCTACAGTAATGGTAATTGGCGTTGGAGCTACTGGAAATGAATTGGTAAAGAACTTAACATTAACTGGAATTGGCAAATTTATCATTATTGATTATGATATTATTGAGAAATCTAATCTTAATCGCTGTGTTCTGTTTAATATGGAAGACGATATTGAAGGTAAATATAAAGTTGATGTTGTAGAAGAATCGATTAAAACTTTAAATCCTGATGTAGAAATCGTAACCTATAAAACTAAATTAAACGATATTGATAAAAATCTATATAAACAATCAGATATCATTTGCTCCTGTGTAGATAATATTGAGGCACGATTAGAGGCAAATAATTACGCATATTATTATGGTATCCCCTTTATCGATTCTGGCATAGATGAACATTTTGGGTCCATTCAAGCAGTATATCCAGGAGTTAAAGATGCTCCATGTCTACAATGTGGAATTTCTGATAAAGATTTAGATTTAATGTGGAAGAAATTTTCTTGTACCGGACAAGAGATTGATTCTGAGAATGGAGAAACAACTAGAAAAATCGCGACTATTATAAGTACAACTTCAATTATAGGAGGAATTCAATCTCAACAAGCCATTAAATTTATCTTAAATCTAGATCATTTTAAAGAGAAGGGGAAGTGGGATTCTGAGATAGGAGAACCTCTCATTGGAAAACAATTAAATTATAATGGACTTATAAATAAATTTAATATTATTGAAAAGCTAAAAGATCCTAATTGCTGGACATGTTCATACAAGAAGTCTATTGAATAAATGTCTATGAATATATAATTAAAACACTAAATTATAAAAGAAATATAAGCAAAAATATAATCTTTAAATTAAACTTAATAAATATTTTTACTTGATAGAAAATATGCCAGAATTACCACTTGAAATATGGAAGGATCGTATTAATAATGAAATTAAGAATTTAGATCACTTAAAAGTCATTGAGAAAGATTCAATAGTTTGGCATGAAAATAATATAGAATTATTGATTAATATCAGAGCTATTGGATTTATTTTAGGAGATTATAAAGATATAATAAATTTAGTTCCTCAAAAATCTCACCGTATCTTTTTGAAAATCAATAGATCCTTTCCTTATCCAGGAGGAATCGACTTTGCTTGGTATTCTAATATATTCCATCCTAACATTCATCCCGTAGAATTAGCTTCTTCTAAAAAAATGGGTACCGGATATATATGTTTAAATGTTCTGAAGCAATGGTC
>JBHLKB010000351.1:3018-3359 GCA_048887205.1 Candidatus Hodarchaeota archaeon | reverse complement strand
ATATAGTAATTTAATTCCCTAAGTTCATTTGAATAATAATCAATTAAATAACTTAATTCTTGAGCACCAGGAGTATTTTTATCCTTTAACATGCTATAAGTAGATTTTAATTCATTATACTTATTTTGAATTTCACTGATTTGGCTTGTAAAATGTCCTTTTACATAATGTGGTAATTCTATCGTGAAATATGGGATTCCAAATTCCTTTAAGACTTTTGCTAAATGAGTTTTATTGAATTCTCTTAAATTCATATATCCTAAATCTATTGTGGCAAAATCAACAGGTATATCCCTAAATTTACCAATTAAATCTTCAATACTTTTGCCGTTAACATCGGC
>JBHLKB010000351.1:0-3008 GCA_048887205.1 Candidatus Hodarchaeota archaeon | reverse complement strand
TTATTAACCCTTTTTTTGTGTTTTTTATTTTTTTTTATTTTTTATTATGAAAAGATCAATTTTCGACAGATCATGAACTATATCTATCATATTGATTATGCATATTCGTCAAGTTGAGTATCAGGTTTTTACATGAATGAAACTCGGAATATAAATGATCTGTGCAACTTCGGAAAAATTGATTCTTTCCAATAGATGAATATTAATTTTCAAATATAAATGTTTCGAAAAGCGATCATCCAATAATCTCAGAACGAAAAAGCAAATGCACGAGATCGATCATGAGTATGTAAAGAAATGTAAAAACCAATTAATCATAATTATATTCATTTAATCAAAATCAATATTATGATGTCTTTTTATCATAGTTT
Organism: Candidatus Hodarchaeota archaeon; assembly: GCA_048887205.1. Lineage (GTDB taxonomy): Archaea > Asgardarchaeota > Lokiarchaeia > Sigyniarchaeales > SOKP01 > Loki-b32. Next base: position 2,637 of record JBHLKB010000351.1, on the reverse strand, counting down.
CAATTTAAATTATAATATATAAAATAAAATATTATTGATATTCCATTTTAGGATCTTGGAATGAAAATAAGTTAGTTATTATAATAAGATATAAAAAAATGATATTTGAAAAGAATTACTTAAATTATTAAAAATTTAAAATAAAATAGATGCTCTATTTTTTTTAATTAATAATGATATTTCATAAATATTTTCTGATTAAATGACCTTTATGAAGCAAAAAATAACACTTAAAAAAATAAAACAACAAAAAAGTAGAATTTTTGCTAAATTGGCCATAGCAGCAAAGCGTGCAAAAGATAGTGGAGGTAAACCATTCATTTTTCATTTTCTTACAACATTACGATGTAATTGTGAGTGCGAATCTTGTTTTTGGAAAGATAATTCAGCTCAAAATGAATTAACATTAGAAGAAATTAAACGTATTTATTTGGAGGCTAAAGAAGAGGGTTTTTTAATATCTATTCTTTGGGGGGGCGAGCCTACGCTTCGTAAAGACATTACAGACATCATAAAATTTGCTAAACATGAAGCCGATTTTGATTTTATAGGAATGGTGACCAATGGTTTTCTTATCCCAAAGCGAATTTCTGAATTTGGCAATGATATTGACCTTATTCTTATATCTCTTGATTCTCCTGTACGAGAAGAACATGATAAAATTAGATCTTTGCCTGGACTATATGATAATATAATGCAATCGATTGAAATAATTAAAAAAAATTATCCTCTTATTTCTTTACAATTTAGTTTTTCTATTAGTAAATATAATATTCATCGCGTTGATGATATGATTGCACTTGGTGATAAATTAGAGACTCCCATAGCATTTAATGTAATAAATACTTTACGTAATTATTCATATGGAGATGTGGATGAAAAAGGAGAGCTTTCCGCAACAGATCAAGAAATAAGCGATGCTTTTTCGAGAATTTTAGAAGCAAAACGGAATGGATTTCATATATTAAATTCAGAAATGTATTTGAAACATTTTATCGGAGGAAAAAAACCTTATCGATGTCATGCGAGAAAGGTTTTCATGTTTGTAAATTCCAATGGTGATATTGAAGATTGTCTTCGATTAGATACACCAATAGCAAATTTACGAGAAATTTCAGTTAAGGAAGCTATGAATTTACCACGATTTCAACAGTATTTAAAAGATACAGAAAATTGCGATAGTTGTAATTCTCCTACCATGATCGACACTAGTTATGCTTGGGAAGATTGGAGTTTATTAACAAAATCAGAAGGAATTTCTTTCGGTTAAAAATAGAAAAAGATTGGTTATTATAATAAGGTATAAAAAAAATCGAGAATTGAAAAAAATTACATAAAGATTAAATTCTGGTTTTTAAATTGAGTTATTTAATTCTAGAAGAAATTAAGAAGCTTCTTAAAGAATATCCTTTAAAACAGGATCGCGAAATTGTAGCGAAAATTTTAGAGGGAGAGAGACTATCTGAGAATGAATTAGTGCGAGCTTTTCATAGGTCGCTGTCTATCTTCACACTGATGGTATTGAATAAGAGATTTGAAAGGAATAAACAACTTGCCGAAAAAGAATGGTCCACTACTAAGATTAAAAAAATGGGAAATATAGGTACTATAAAACGTCTGGAAATAATACCCCTTATTGATTATCATGCTGAAGAGAGTCTTCATGCTGAAAAAGGTGTTTCTTATTATATCAAAGCTGATGATGTTGATATTTTATTTGATACAGGTTTAAATGATAAGGAAAAACATCCTTCTCCCCTTCTAAAGAATATGGAATCTCTAGATATTAAAGTAGAGGATTTTAACTATATTTTCATTTCCCATTTGCATGGGGATCATGTAGGGGGTGCTAAATGGTCTAGAAATAAGACATTTTCGCTATCAGGAATACAACTTGACTTAAGCCACGTTAAAGCATTCACCCCAGTATCAATGAATCACCCAACTGCGATTATTAGCCAAGTGACAGACCCAGAAGTTATTACAAATGGGATAGCTTCTATAGGATCAATACGAAACCCATTTTTCTTTTTTGGAGAAGTATTTGAGCAATCTTTAGCAATAAACGTTGAAGGAAAAGGTATTGTGGTCATTGTAGGCTGTGGACATCAGGGGATCCAAAAGATAATAGATCGTACTGAAGCTTTATTTGATACTCCTATTTATGGAATTATAGGCGGATTACACTTGCCAATCCCTGAATTCCCTGGTGATGACATAACCTGGTCAGGATTGCCAATTTATAAATTCATCGTAACTAGAAGACCACCATGGGAACCGTGGCATACAGATGACCGAGATTTCACATTAGATTACATTAAACCTAGAAATCCTAAGCTTGTAGCACTCTCACCTCATGATAGCAGCATGGAAAGTATAAATGTTTTTAAGGATACTTTCAAAGAGGCTTATACTGAATTAAAGGTTGGTAAAACAATCAAAATTGCTTAATTGATAAGAACTGTTTTGTTATATTTGGAAAATTTAAAAAAAAAGAGTTGAAAATTCTTAACTTAACTAATAGGTTTTTTTATTATCTCTATTGTGGTTTCAACTTTTATCTTATTATCTTTCACGATCTATTACTTTAAGCTCCATAACAATATTGCCCCAGCCACCACATTTTAAACCTACATC
>JBHLKB010000350.1:0-3361 GCA_048887205.1 Candidatus Hodarchaeota archaeon | reverse complement strand
ATGAGTAAAAGCCTCGGAAACTATGTAACTGCGCGTGAATTAATTGATAGGCATGGAGGTCTTGTAGTGCGAATGGGACTCGTATCTGGTCATTATCGTTCTGCAGTGGATTGGAATCAACAAGTTATTGAAAATGCCAAGAAAAATGTAGAAAAAATAAGAAATTGTCTAAATGCAATTGACTATACTTCTGGCGGAAATGGGATCTCACTTGAAGAAGCAATTGAAATTGTGAAAAAAGATTTTGAAGAAGCTATGGATGATGATTCTAATAATCCAAAAGCTCTTGCTGCTATATATGAGTTTATTAAAGAAATTAATAGCTCTTTAGATAATAAAAAAGAAATACTTATTAAAGCAAAAGAAACGCTTATTGAACTCCTCGGTGTATTTGGTCTTGATTTTACTAAGAAAGAAGAAGGTGGTGATATTAAATTAAACGACTTGATGGATATTATCATAGATATTCGTGATAAGGCAAGAAATGAAAAAAATTATGATCTCAGTGATGAGATTAGAAATAAATTAAAAGAAGCTGGAATACAACTTGAAGATACTCCCGAGGGAACGCAATGGAAAAGTGTTTTATAATTATTTTTTTTAAAACAATTTCTTTATGTAACATTTTAAACATTAGATTCAAAGAATCAACCGATTTTTTTTTTGGTCGTATAAAATATATTTATACTGAATATTTTAAATAGGTTAGAAGAACCTTCAAAAGATAGAAATTTAGAATCAATTTTTGGAAGATTCCTAGAATGGAATATAGACCAAAAAAGAAAAGCTAGAATGAAAAAGAAACAAAATTAGAGAGAAAATAAAAAAAATTATTCGACTGTTTTTAATAATTCCTCGATTTCTGCTTGAATAACTTCTGGTTTCTTTGCTGTTTCTCCAGCGATCGCAAGTTGTCTTTCTATAATTGGACGGTGTAACGTATTCATTGAACAAAATGGAATTTCTCTTACCTTGTTAGGGTCATCAGGATCAATAACGCCATAATGGACAAGACATCTGCAGACTCTATCAAGATCGAAGTTGTAGCTGTCTTGAAAATGCATTGAGCTGATCATTAGGTTGCGGGAATGCAAGAAGTCCCCGGCTGTTTTTAGGTTTGGGGCCATTATCAAACGAGTAAATGCTTGATATGTTTTACTTGTAAGAAGTTTTGCCGGATTTTTAATATACCTTGCTGCACCTGCAAAAAAGTAAGCTTTTATAGCTTGTCGATATCCTAGGCTGGTCATATCGTCAACAAAAGATCCAATCTTAGCGATAAGCTTCCCGAAGTCTTCTAAGTTAACCCCCTTCAATAAGCCAGTAGGTTTAGGAACCTCTTGTTTTTCAACCATATCCCAGACTTTATTAGCCCATCTAATTAATCCTTCAGCTTCAAAATATTTTTCAATAGGTTCCCATTCATTCTTATCATTTACGATCATGATTGTGCAGAAACCACAGTCTTGGTGGCTCGTCATGCTAAATGGGGGCATTTCATCAAACCAAGCTAGCAATTTTGTGAATTTTGCGGTGAATGCAATTGGGTAGAACCTTGTTACTGCACCATTTGTATGTGCATTGATAGCTTCTTTTAAATCAGAAGTTGTATATCTAATATCCATTAATTCTTCAAAACTGATACGTCCTGTCAATGATACTGGTTGGAATATAACACCTGATATGATATCACAATTATCTCTCGCATAATCTAATATATTCCCAATTTGATTGTCATTTACTCCTTTAGCTACGGTCGGTACCAACATAATGCCATGAAATCTAATTTTTCGAGCATTTTCAATAACTCTCTTTTTAAGTGGCCATAAATTAACTCCTCTAATCTTTTTCCATATTTCAGGAGCGTCAGTTGCATCAAATTGCAAATAAATCGCATCCATTCCAGCATCCATGCATTTTTTCATAAATTCAGGTGATTTACCAAATCTTACTCCATTTGTGGTTACCATGACTTCTGTAAAACCTAATTCTTTACCTTTACGGATAATCTCAGGAAGATCGTCTCTTACGGTAGGTTCTCCTCCAGATAATTGAAGTAAAACTGCTGGAATAGGTTCCATTGATCTGAAGTGTTCCATGATTCTAACCAATTCTTCAAAAGTAGGTTCTACAACGTATCCCTTAGCCGAAGCATTAGCAAAGCAAATAGGACAAGTTAAATTACATCTATTGGTGATATCAATTAAGCAGATATTTGGAGCGCTTTTGTGGTTCGTACATAAACCACAATCATACGGACACCCTTTATTTACTTCTTTAATGCCAGATAAAGTATATTCAGGTTGAGTAGAGTTATTTACAGTAGATCCAATTTCATTTGTAAAAGTTTGTTGCCATTTGTATTCTTCTGGGTTAATAGATAGCTTATCTTTGAATTCTCCATGATCTTTACAAGTTTTTCGCATCATGACCCAATTCGTCTCTGGATCAACGTAAATTTCAGCTTCAATATGTTTTACACATTCTGGGCAAATGCTTGTAGTTGTACGGATAATTTCTAAATCACTTTTAGTAGTTTGAGTAATTCCTTCAGTCATAAGAATCAATATATCTTATAATTTTTTTATACAAATAAATGTTTTATTGAATAATTATTTTACTAATTAACCTTTCTATTCTTAAAAACCTTATAATACCTTTATAAATATTATCGATATTATTAAAAAAGATTAAAAATCTTAATAAAATTGAGAATTTTATTTCTTATTTTAATATTTTCAAATAAAAAATGTAACCATTAACTTTAAATTTAAAGTTCTAAAAAGCACGTGAGATAAATAAGTTAATTGGTATTTTCAAATGTTTTTAAGGGTCTTTTTGAGAATTCTTTTTGATCTGCTATGAAATATTTCGTGAAAAACTCAAGAATTTTATAGAACCTTTTATATTATAAAGGGTGACTCCTGCCCTACGAGACGCAAATAAGCGTCGAAATAAAATAGGGGGAGGAGGGCGAAATCAGAGTGTAAAAATTTACACTACCAAAAGACAAAAATCCAGGGTGTAGGCAAGAGTCTTGATTGAGTTTCATGGTTAAAAGATTTCTAAAAATTTTTGCCATTACATGTATAAAGATACTAATCTTACTTATATAATTGTTCTTCATAAAAAAAAGACTTAGAGATATCCCTAATTTTTTTTCTTTAAATATTCCAACAATTTTTGTATTAGATACGTATGGCGGATGTGCAACCAAGTCTTTTGCAGAAAAAAAAAGATTTAAGTTTCTATTATAAAATGGCAAAAGAAGCATACAAAGCAAATGATGTTGATCAAGCTTTAAAGATTTCTAAGAATGGGCTTGAGCAAGCTAAATTACAAGATCAAGAGGATTGGATTC
>JBHLKB010000349.1:0-3373 GCA_048887205.1 Candidatus Hodarchaeota archaeon | reverse complement strand
AGATTTCTTTTCTTCTGGTGTATTTCCGAGTTTGTTTAAAATTACATTTTCTATATTATTTTTTAAAAATTTTGGAGGCATTTGTGAAATTAAAATACAAAAATTAACAACTAAACGAGTTGAGAAAATTTTAGTTATCGAAAAATCTTGAATAGCTTGTTTTCTTATTTGTCGTGCTGCATCCACAACAATCTCCGCAATTCTTTTTCTACAACCAGACATTTTAATAGCAATATCAATCTCCTTATTTTTTAATGGATAATTTATTTCTGGACTAATAATGAATCGATCCTCAAATGCTTCCTGAAGTTTATTAATACCGGCAACACCCTTATTCATTGTGCCAATTATAATCAATTTACTATTCTGATTGAGTTCATGCTTCTCAAATCCTTTTGAGATTAGATTAATATGGCTTTCTGATAATAAAGAATTTAACGAAATTTGCTCATTTTCACGTATAGCGTTTATTTCATTAATAATGACAAAAGCTATCCCACTTTTATTCGCATCTCTAATTGCTAAAGTTAAAGGTCCATAGTTGAATTTCGTTGCCCCTTTTATGAGTTCCCAGTTACCTTCAATATCTCTTCTATCAAGGTCAGGAGACCCATCAATTATGTAGTACACAGAATTAAAAGTATTTGCGAGCGAAATAGCTAATAATGTTTTGCCAGTACCTGGTGGTCCATGTAATAAGATTCCAACGCATCTTCCTTTATCAACGGAATCAATGAGACTTTTGAGGTAATCAAATTCATCTTTTTGTTGGATATATTCAATTTTATTTTGAGATTTTGAACCAGATATAAGTAATCCCTCCAAATGCTATTACTATCTTGATTTGGATATCTTATTTGATAATTGTCTTTCGAAATTAAGGTAATTAAAGAGTGTTTTTTACTAATATTTAAAAAGTTACTGTATATTGAATTTTTATAAAATTATTTTTTAAGTGGTAGTTATTTATACTTTCTAGCTTTCAAAAAATTTATTTACTCTTTAGGGAGCAATAACCAGAATTATCATGTATGCAAACATTAAATTCCCTAAGATAATTCCAATATCTTTTAATTGTGTTCTGCCTAATAAGTCTGTTCTTGGCTTTCTAAAGATATACATAATTCCTAACGGAAAAAATAAAATCGGTAAGAATATCAAATACGTTGTAATGATAAAAGAAATTACTGCAATACTTAATGATATGATACACGCTATCCATATTACTAATTGAGATGTTCTAGGCTTTAATTTAGCCAATGAATCCCCATCGATCATTTCATGAACCATTTGTCCTGTAAATGCTACTGCTGTTATAGCTGCTAATATTAAAGATTCAAATAATTCCATTTCTGGAAAAATATTCATGAAAATATCCCCTCCATCAATTTTAATCATAAAGTAAGGTAGAATTATATGGGACACACCTAAAATAATATGGTTAATAATAACAAGTGATTTGAAGATACAGTAGAAAACTACCATACATACTATAAATGTTAAATACACACCTAAGATAGGAATAGTTAAAATCCTTTTCATAAAGCACATAGTTCCTAGTAAAAAACTCGCGATGGCAAGAACAGAAATTTCTTTTCTACTATATCCCTTCACTCTTTCTAAAGTTTCTTTTTCATTTGGATCTTTCATATCAATGACATCATTAAGAGTGTTTCCCGTAATCGCATAAAAAGCAAAACCCGCTAATATCCAAATATGAGACTCTAGGTTATAATCTTCATTCAGGTAAATACATAATAAACATGGTATCAATACAGAAAAAATATATTCTACTCGAAGAAGTTTAAATCCCTTACTCATGGAAAATTTTCACTTTCAGAATTATTACTTCAAATTAAATTCTAATATCTTCAAAAAAATTTAAGATTTCATATTTTATAGATTGTTCTTATCGAATTTATCTGAAAAAGAAGCATTATTCAATAAATAAAATAAAAAAATTAGAAAAAATTATTTAAGATCTCTATTTCCAAATTTAAATTTGTGTGGATTTAAAAGATAATAGCCTAGTGTTTGTTTCCATCTCTTTTCTTCTCTCTTTTTATCTATTGCTTCAACGGGTTCTTTCTTTATAATAATTGGACCTATTTCTTTTTCCAATTTCTCTTTTACTTCTTCCAAGATTTCGTATTTTGGAAATTCTTTTAATATTAAGGTAATTTTTTCTTTTGATGCTGTCATTTTTTACATCCCTCCATTATTTTTTTTAATACGATATAAATACAAATATTTCTTTCCTTGACTTCCATATGGAGAAATCGAAATTTTTGATTTATGATGATTTGTTTCTTCTAATACTTCTTTCAATATGGTATCCATTTCTTCTTTTCTTGTAATCATTTTTCTTTCCTCCATTTTTTTTTTTAATTTTTAATTAACATACAATTTAAAGAATTAATTAATGTTGTGTATAAAGAATTAAAGGAAGATAAGAAAGTTTAAACACCTTTAAATAAAAGTTAATACAATTATTAAATATGGAGAGGTTTTTTAGAAAACTACAGAAAATCAGTGGCTCCTTTTTTGTGAGTCTACCTAAAAAATGGATTGAAAACTATAAATTAGATAGTAAATCTCCAATGGCTATAGATGTCCGTAGTGATGGAGCCCTAATTATTTCACCTAAACATGAGCAAGAGGAAATCGACCTGAAAGAGGAACTTACCCTTGATTCAAGTCCTTACATTGCGAGAGAAATTGTAAAACACTGTCTTTCAGGACAAACAAAAATAGTTGTAATCTCAGATAAAGAAATAGATAAAGATATAAGAACTGAAATAAGATGGCTAGTTAGTGGACTTCCCAATACGGAAATAGTTGAAGATCAACGACAAAGAATGTTGATTCAAAATTTTGGTTATAAGAAAATTCCTACGAAAAAATTGATCCAACGTTTATTATATTTAGTAGCTGATATGTTTGAGAACTTACTAGAAGGCCAAGTGGATGATTTGAGATATAATTTCGAACAGCTGCGAAAATTTTATTTTATTTTAGTCACTCATATAAGAACCTATCTTAGAACTGGAATATATGTTTCAGAAGATACAGATTTTACACCACTCGAAGCTATGGATTATCGAATGTTCTGTGAAAAAATTGAAGAAATAGGAAAAATTTTAAGAGATTTACTAGTCAGTGAGAATACAAAAGAATTCCTGCTAGAACTTAACGAATATTTCAATGATGTTATGAATGCATACTTAAAAAAAGATCTAATTAAGGCCCATAAAGCATGGTTAAAGAAAGATAAGTTAGTAGAAAAAGCAATACCATTAATATACGGTTTAGATGATCAAGATAAACTTATAATGAAAGATATGGTACGGATTGCAGAGAATTGTAAAGACAT
>JBHLKB010000348.1:0-3379 GCA_048887205.1 Candidatus Hodarchaeota archaeon | reverse complement strand
GAAATCGACGGTTTCATATATTTATGCCCCCATTGTAACACCCGGTACTGCATGAAATGCGCTATTATCTTAAAAGAAAAGGGCGATAAATGTTGGGCATGCGATAATGAAATAAAGCTCTAGAATTCAATTTCGAAAATTATTTTCTATCATTTTTATATATGAATAATTATGTTTCTTTTTCCAGCTCTTTTTTCAAGAATTCTATATTCTCATTAAGAGTTTCTGATATAGGTTCTTCACTCAAATCAAGTTTATACAGAATTTCAAGTGCATCTTCAAATTTTTGAAGTGCTTCAGGATAATCTGACCGTCTATAGTAAACACCAGGGATGTTAAAAAACTTATATGATATCAAGTGAATTGCTGTTAATATAATCCATATATAAATAGTTATTGTTAAAATCCATTCAATAATTGGGGCAAATGTGGATGTAAATAAAAACAAGATTAAGATGGCACCAATAGAGAAACCAAGGTAAGCTATATATTTTTTAAATTTTGGACCTTCGTACATTTTAGCTTTAGGTAGGATATACATTAGATAACTGTAAAGAACAATGTAGATACCAGAGCCTATAAAACTAACTGCTGCTACAAAACCGTGAAAGGGCACAAATATTTCCAAGTAAGCTTTATCTGGAATTATTCCAACTAAAGCTATACATACACAAGTAAAAATTGACACTCCTGTTGCTAACCTTCTAATATTTTCTTTGATATTTACTAATTCTCTTTCAAGATAAATATAAAACGGGATACATAAGGACCCACCTATTACAAAACTAATGCTAAATAACGATTTTGAATCACCCCACCCTAATGAGCTTACAGCATCTTTTAATGGACTATATCCTGGAGAAAGAAATGCAGCTATAATTAGTAAAATTACTGATAATAGTGTGCCAAAAAAACCAAAAGTAACTTCCATTCTATCTTCTCTTCTCGTAACCATTATAAATCCTCTTAATAGATATAAATCTTAAAATTATTTGATAGATTAACAATTTTGTAATATGATCATTGTTACGTAAATTTATAAAACTTATGTTATATATGTAAAGAATATCAAACGCTTTAACTAGAAAATAAACGCATTTTGTTTGTACATCCCAAATGAAAAATTTTTTATTAGACTATGGTTGATATTTATAATTGATAAAATAAGAATACACTAAAACAAACCATGAATGATATTAAAGAAGAGTATATATTCAAAATTACAGTCATTGGGGACGGTTTTGTTGGAAAGACATCTTTAATAAGAAAATTTACTCAAGGTAATTTTCAGGAAGATTATATTAGAACAATAGGTGCCCAATTTTCTGTATTTGAAGAAGTAATTGATGGAGATAAGTGTAAACTTTTTTTCTGGGATATTGCTGGTCAAGATGAATTTCATTTTTTACGTCCTGCGTTTTATAAGGATAGTAAAGCTGCTATTATTGTTTATACTCTTGAAGAAAATGATCTTGGTAAAGACAGTTTTAAACATCTAACAAATTGGCATGAAGATATTAAGCAATATTGTGGTGACATACCTGTTTTAGTTTTTGCTAATAAGGTCGATTTAGTAGATAAAGACTCTTTAGATAATACAAAGATTCAAAAAATTGTCAAAAAAAGAAATTATCTAAACTTTTTTATAACATCAGCAAAAACAGGGGAAGGAGTGAATGAAGCATTTGATGCAATAATAAAAGAATTATATTATAAATATAAAGCAATTTTTTCAAAGCTCCATAGTACTAGTTAACAAATTTCTTTTAAGCAGTATCATCTTCATTTTCTGATTTTAGGTTGTTATCGCTTATAAGGTTAAAATAAATAATTTTATTGTTTGGTGGTTTTCGGGTGACAATTTCCTTATCTTCAGCATCTATTACTTTTGGAGGTGAATTATTAGATGATGATTCCTTTTCTTTCTCGTTCAAATTTTTTACACAATTCCTATTTAATTATCAATGTTTTATTGATGTGAATTATATAATTTTGATAATCATTTTAATTAATTTTATTATCTTTTATTAAATTAATTACAAGTAGGAAAAAACTGGAGATCACAATTGATATTAAAAATATTCATTATAGGTCCAGGAGGGGTACCTTGCTATTCTAAGAATTTTTTTGAGCAGATTGATATTGATGATAGTATTATTACTGGATTTCTCACTGGAATTAGCCATTTTGCTAAAGAAATTAAAGGAGGAGAAATAAGGGCCCTTGTCTTTAAAAATTTTAATTTTATATATTCATATTCCATAGAGTTTAATTGTATTTTTGTCATCGTTATAGAAATAGACGATTTAGAAGAGGAAGCAAGATCTAAAGTTGAATTAATGAAAAAAGAATTTATAAAAAGGTATAGACAATACTTAGAAAATTGGACGGGGAATGTTAGTGTTTTTGATGGTTTTGATGATTTTGTTGAAGAGAATATATTTATTCCTCCAAAAATCTTATTAACTGGAGAAAATGGTGTAGGAAAAACCACTATTATGAACTTATTTCCAGGAGAAACAATTATAGAATTAGATGATGATTTAATTGAGATAATACAAAAACCACTTAATTTTCTTGATTTGAAAGAAATAAAACAATGTATTATAAGAGAAATCGATTTAGAAGAATTAATAAATAATTCAAATCTATACAAAAATCTATTGAATTCTGTGGACGTTATATTAATTGTTACTAATTCGGCAGCAAGCAATTTGGGTAGAACTCAAAAGCTGGTTTCATTACTAAAACCCAAAGTTCACAAAGCAGATTTTTATCTTATTGCTAACTTCCAAGATCTAAAAGATTCTGCATTTACTCCAGAAAAAATAGAGGAAATGTTTGATATAAAAACATACGGTTTTTCTGCAAATAAAAAAGAATCTAAAAACGAAATAATATTTATTCTGAAAGAAATAATCCAAACTTCAATTTCATACAAACAAGAAAAGAGGCAGCTTATTACAGCAGAAAAAGAGCTAATGATTTCCGAAGGGGAACAGATTGAAATTGACCAACTCACAGAAGAAGTCGAAATGGAAGTGGATTATACAGAAATTTGGAATCAAATAGAAGAAGCAAGAATGTTAGAAAAGCAAGGAGACCATCTTGCTGCTGCTGAAAAATTTTCCTGTGCGGCATCTCAATTTAAAGATTTATGTTCATATGTAATGATTGACCAAGATAGAGAAGAGCTAAATGCAATATATTATCTTTGTAAGGCATGGGAAAGCATGGAATTTGCTGAAGAATATGATGATATTGAAAGGTACGCAGAAGCAGTTGAGTTATTCAATAAGGCCAGCGAACATTTTACTGATAATAAATCGAAACAACTTGCCTTAGGTAATTCTTATTTTTGTCAAGCATTAGAGTTTGG
>JBHLKB010000347.1:0-3380 GCA_048887205.1 Candidatus Hodarchaeota archaeon | reverse complement strand
CATCAATCCATCCATTTATATTTAGAGACAAATTTAAATTTCACCATCTTATATGCTTTATTTCATTACTAAATGAACTTGATATTAAGTTATTATATGATATTTAAGTTTATAAATAATAAGTTGAAATCTATTTCTCGAAGATGCTTCGATGAAATTTCCTTTCTTTGACTGCTTAATGTTCTAAAGATCTAAATTTAATAGTAGATTTATTATATAATAAAAGAGCATAATATAGTAAAATTTATTTTAAGAAATATAAGTTTTAATGGGAAAGGGGGGATTTGAACCCCCGACCACTTGGTCCCGGACCAAGTATCATACCAATCTAGACTACCTTCCCTAATAATTAAATATATCAAAAATAAGAAAGATAACTGAATTTTATGCGATCTATTTTGATTTTTTACCCTTAATGAGTAAATTTTTTTTGGAATTAAATTTTAATCTTTTATTTTTTCTAAAATAGAAATAATTCGGTAAATCGTGGTACGGGAGTGGAAGGGAATGTTTGGATCTTGGCTTAAATCGCCAACCATATACATAACATTACTAGCAAGGACACCTGGGGTCTCATCCTCCCTGTGTAATTCGTTAATACCTTTTTGTGCGATTCTCTTTATATTTCGGGGTACACTACGGTCATTTATCATACCATTTAGAAGATATTCAACATTTTCAAAGCCTTTTTTTTCTTCTTCAGTTAGTGCCCTTGGCATTGAAAAAACCACCTAGAAAGTGTAATATTCAAATAAAAAGTTTAAAAAGAAAAATATTTTTTAAAATATAATTTTTGTGATTTTAAGAGAAATTATTGTAAAAGTTAAATTTGCGAAATTTTCATTTAAGCATAGATGTTCATTGAACATAATTTATATTTTTTTATAATAATCGCTGAATTAATTATTGGTATTTTATAATCAGTTTAATTAATTTTATTATCTAATAATAAATTAATTATTACGAAATTAAAATAAAAGATCGCTTTTGATATTAAAAATATTTGTAATAGGTTCAGGAGGAGTTCTCTGTTATTCTAAGAATTTTATTGAACAATTTGATATAGATGATATGATAATTAGCGGTTTTCTTACAGCTATTAGTAACTTTGCTAAAGAGATTAAGGGAGGTGAAATTAGCGCTCTTATATTTAGAAATTTCAATTTTATATATTCATATCATTCTGAATTTGATTGTATTTTTGTCATTGTTATAGATAAAGATGAATTGGAGGAAGATGCACGAAATAAAGTTAATTTAATGAAAAATGAATTTATAAACAGATATCGACCTTATTTAGAAAATTGGACAGGAAAAACTAATGTATTTGAAGATTTTGATGAATTCGTAGAAACGTACATATTTAATCCCCCTAAAATTTTATTAACTGGAGTTAATGGTGTTGGAAAAACCACTATTTTAGATTTAATTCCTGGTGAAAAAATAATAGAATTAGATGACAATCTGAAACAAATTGTTCAAAAAATAGTAGATCTAGTCAATTTAAAAGATATTAAAAGATGTATAATAAGAGAAATTGATTTAGAGGAATTAGTTTATAACTCAAATCTATATAAAAATTTATTAGATTCTGTTGACATTTTCCTTATTGTATTAAATTCGGATGAAAATGATATAGCTAGAACGCAAAAATTATATTCTTCATTAGAATCTAAAACTTCTAAAGCAGATTTTTATATAATTGCTAATTTTCAAGATTTAAAAGATACAGCTGTTGAACTGGAAAAAATTGAAGAGGAATTTGGAATAAAGACTTTTGGTTTTTCAGCAATTCACCCAGAATCATTAAATAAAATATTATCTATTTTAGAGGAAATAATAAAGATTTCTGTTTTAGAAAAACAAGAGGAAAAATATTATAGTTTCATAGAAGAAACACCTGTTATATCTTTAGAGGAACAAATTAAAACAGAACAATTAGAAGAAGATTTTGAGGATGAAATCGAACTTGGAGATATTTGGGAACAGATTGAAGCATCAAGATCTTTAGCAAAACAAGGAGATCATATAACAGCTGCCGAGAAATTCTCAGATATTGCTTCTCAATTTGAAAATATTAGTTCGGAGGTAAAGGTTAAAAAAGCTAAAGAAGAATTTAGCGCATTATATTATCTTTGTAAAGCTTGGGAATGCATGGAATTAGCAGAAAATTATGAAGATCCAGAAAAATTTACAGAAGCATGTGCTTTATTCAATAAAGCAAGTGAATATTTCACTGATAATAAATTGAAATCATTAGCATTAGGAAATGCTGCATTTTGTCAGGCTTTAGAACTTGGGTCTAAATTTGATAAATCAAGTGATCGAGCTATCAAAGCAGAATATTATCCAAAGATTAAAATCATGCTAAGGAATGCAGCAAATTCATATCGTAAAGCGGGATTTGAAAGTGAGGCAGATTGGGCTATTGCTACTTCTACATACTTTGATGCCACTTGGTATATCATAAGAGCAGATGGAGAGCTAAACCTTGATGAAAAGAAAAAACTTTTAGAAGTTGGATTAGACATGTTAAAATCAGCAGCAGAAATCTTTGGAGAGGCAGGATACAAAGAAAAAGAAAAGGAAGTATTAGATCGTTTTGATTTAGTAGAAAAAGAAGAAAAAATTTTAATATCAGCATTAAACACAATCAGTGAACCGTCTTTTCCAAAAAGTACGTTGGATGCCTTATCTCCATCGCTTCCTCGAAAAGGAGAGATTGCAAAAACTAAAGAAAAAAAGGCACAAAAAAGGAAATACACTCTAATTTATAAGGATTTATTAAGAAAATACCCCAAAATCCAAAAAAGAGAATTTAGAGTAGGAATTGCCCAAATAGGAATCTCTAGTAAAGGAGATTTTATCTCGGAATATTATGATGAAAAAGATGCTGGTTTATTAGAGCTTCGAGAAGATAAATTTGAATCAACTTTAGAAAAAATCAAAAATATAATTGAAAATGCCCATGAAAATGAAATTAACATTCTTGTCTTCCCGGAAATGGCAATAGATCTTAATTTTGGTCAATTTTTAGAGGAAATCTCAAATTTAGCAAAATTATACGATATGTATATTATACCTGGCTCATTTCATAAACTTGAAACAAAACAAAATATTTGTATGGTAATTGGACCTGAAGGAATACTTTGGGAACAAGAAAAACATATTCCCGCAATTATTCATTTTGAAAATAAAAAATTTGAAGAAGGAATAAAAGTTAACATATTTCCTAGACAAACCATTGTTTGTAATACTGAATTTGGGAGAATTGCAATAATTATATGTAGAGATTTTCTTGATATGGATCTAAGAGTAGAATTAAAAAACTTTGAACCTCCTATAGACTTGATCTTTAATCCTGCATTCACTCCAGTTAC
>JBHLKB010000346.1:0-3381 GCA_048887205.1 Candidatus Hodarchaeota archaeon | reverse complement strand
TTTTCTTTAATCTTGTTGTAATAATTTGGATCTAGAAGTACTAAAGACTTAAGAATTTCATCAGGAATTTGATTTACTATCTTAAAATTTTCAGTGTTATAAATTAATTCCTTACTTTTCACTTTCTCAGATATTTCTTTTAATTTAAAAATAGAAATTAGTGCTTGAGCAAATTGAGATGGATTATTTTTTTCAATCAAAATACCAGTACCTATTTCAGGAAAACTTCTAATATCTATAATAGATTCTTGAAACCCTCCGACTCTTGTTGCAATTACTGGCAATTTTGTAGACATTGCTTCTAAAGCAATAATACCAAATGGTTCCCATCTAGATAAAGCACAATAAGCATCAGAAGAAATATGAGCAAGATGAAAAATATCTGTAGCTACTCCAAAAATAATTCTTATGTTATTAGGATAATTTTTAACGTATTGGGCATAACTCTTAATTTCGTCTATACTATAATCAGTAGGTAATATAAGTAATAAGAATTTGGCATCAGGAATAATTTTCAATACCTTAGGAATTGCTTCAAAAATTGTTTCAAATCCTTTTTGGGGTGAAATCCTTCCAGTTGTTATTACTAATGGACCTGATTCGTTGAAAGCCTTAATATATCCATTTCTAACAAATTCATTTCCATTTGAAATTTCATTAATTGCTTTCAAAACTTTTTCGGATTGAATTAAGGGACTTCTATCTAAATGGGATAACTTATGAGTTAACAAATATTTCTTCATGTCTGATAACGTTAGATCATTCTCATGGGATATATCTAAGGTTTCTCTTATTTCATGTTCATGGTTTTTTAATACTTGTTGAAAAATTTCTTCATAATCCCAATCACACCCGTCCCAGACGAAATTAGATTTGAATTCAATTAGTTCTTTACCGCAATTTGGAATTATATCTGATTTTAAATAGGATTGACTTACTGTTGTCACTAAATCACTGATAAATGCCCCTATTTGCTCCACTGAAGGTGGTTGATAACTTCCACTTATTTTTTCACAAATAGAGAAAAATTCATATAGAGTTAATGGTTTAAGTCCTTCTTTTAAATGGATGGTAATGGGGGTCTCATCTATTCCACACGCCCTATAAAAATCAATTGTATATCTCGGCCAAGTTAATAAATGGATAGTAATTATTGACGATACATCTAAACCATTTTTAGCTAATATTTGTTTAATTCCGATAAAAGGGATAACTGCATGATAATCATGTATATGAATTATATCTGGTAAATCTTCCTTACGAGTATCAATTAAAAAGTCAATGTAACAACGCATTCCTATGCTAAACAGACAGATCTTTCCACTAAGAGTATCAGGATTATATACAATCTTATCATCTAATAATTTATTAGTAAATGGATTTTCTCCATGCAGTAAAATAATATTTACATTATTGATTTTCGATTTGTAAAAGGAAATATTATAGGTGGTTTCTGGTTCATTCATCCCAAGCTGCGAAGGATTTATTTGTCCTACACAATTAAATGGTTCCTTTTCCCATTTAATAGTTTTTTCAAGCTTTTGCATTTGACCATGGGATGGAATAAAAACTGTGATTTCATAATCATTAGCTAAATGTTTAGCTTGATTTGCGGGTACTTCTCCAAGACCGCCTACTTTCACAATCCCTGCATATTCGAAGGTAAATATCCAAATATTATCTTTGGTACCTTTCAAAATGTTTCAATTTTTATAGAATGCTATTAGTAGTCTTAAATCTAAATGTTTAGTATAATTTTTTAAATACTAAGTTTTAATTCGTTAAAAAAAGAATTTTATTAAAACTTAATTAAAATCCAATTTGTTTGAATCATATACGACATTAAATAAATTTTATAATTATGTAATAATGCTAATTGGTAATAATTCAATATGAATTAATCAAAAATTATATAGGTGATAAATGAAATGGTAAATATTAAAGAAATTGATACTGGATCTCCAAAAGCAGGACCGTATAGTTTAGGTATAAAAGCTGCAAATCTTCTTTTTATATCAGGACAAGTAACTACTCCAGAGGCGCAAGGTATAAAGGAACAAACATTATCAGCATTCGAAAAAATAAAAGTTGTTTTAAAGGCTGCGGGAGCTAATATTTCAAATATTGTAAAAGTAAGTGTATTTTTAAAAAACATGTCCGATTTCAAAGAGATGAATCAAGCTTATAAAGAATTTTTCGAACAAAATGGTGTGACTGAAAAATTTCCTGCAAGAACTACCGTAGAAGCGACCTGTCCACTTCCATACGGATTAGTTGAGATTGATGCTATAGCAGTATTATAAATACTATTTTTCTTATTTTTTATTTTTATAAATTCTGGCATTAAATCTTTTTATTTTCTTCAAACGATATTTTAAATGATAAATTTCATTTTCACTTTTATTAAAATTCCTAAAATAATTAACAGTGAAAATAATGGAAAAGATGGAAAAGTTAATTATAGAAAAAATAGATGGTATGAAAGATGAAATTATCCGATTTCTTCAACAATTGATTCAGATACCCTCCGAAGTACCTCCTGGCAAATATAAAGAAATTTCTAAATTAATTGCATCAAAAATGAATGAATTTAATATAAATACAAAAGTAAAAAGAAAGAATCTTATTGGAGAAATTGGAAATGAAGATGGACCATCTCTAATATTTAATGCTCACATGGATACAGCAATCACAAGTGATGGTTGGACAAAAGATCCTTATGGAGGAGAAATTGTTGGGAATAAGATTTATGGTCGTGGAGCTGCGGATGATAAGGCATGTGTGGCAGCAGAAATTTTTGCTACTAAAGCTATATTAGATCTAGGAATAAATTTAAATGGAAAATTAATAATAACAGCAGTAATTAACGAGGAAATCGGCGGTTTATTAGGTACTGAATATTTGGTAAAAGATAATATTATAACTGGAGATGTTTGTTTATTAGGAGATGTTTGGTGTGATTATCCCATTGCTTATCTAGGTGGAACAATGCAAATTAGTTTTACTATTCAAGGAATACGTCGTAATGCTCAAGCTTATCCTGATTTATCTCCGCCTAATCGTAATAATTATTCAGGAATAAATGCTATCGGAAAGATGATGAAAATTATGAATTTCTTAACGGACTTACAAGAAGAGTTCAAACAAATGGAAACTAAATATCCTCTCACCCCTGATTCTCCATCTAAAGTAAGTTCAGTAAATTTTACTATGATAAATGGAGGCAATTCAGTAAACACAATTCCAGATAATTGTATTTTACAATGTCTTATAAGTGTTATTCCAGAAATGGATCTGGAGAGTATTAAATCGAGAATCTTAAATTTTGTTGAATCTCTTGAAAAAGAGGATCCAAATTTAAATATAAAAACCCAAATACCT
>JBHLKB010000345.1:0-3396 GCA_048887205.1 Candidatus Hodarchaeota archaeon | reverse complement strand
TAAATAAAGTAGACAAAAGGAAGAATACCGGGTATGTAAAGAGAATTTTTTGGTAATTTGAATTGAATCCAAATTTTAGAAATGAGCCGATAAGAGAAATATGCGAGATAAAATCCAAAAATATAATGATATAAATTTGAAAAAAATAATTCTGGTAAATAAAAGAACATCAAAAAATAAGATAAAACAATAAGTCCAGAGATCACAGCTAAAAATAGATTAATTGCTCTATCTATGAAAAATCTAAATCTTTTCTTCGAAAAAGGATAGAATATCGGAATTTTTGATGCTGTTATTAAATCCAGTGTAACATGTAGACTGTAAAAAAGAAAACCAATAATCCAGGCAATGAAGAAGTTCTCATTGGTGATAAAAGTAAATAATACTGCTGAAAAAAACGAAAATAACAAAGAAGTAAAATAGGAATGAGACAACCCTTTATGGGATAAAAGGTTTGAGTTTTTAATCAAACGCAATGGTTCAAGAAATATATCGAAATCAGCAATTACTGACATTATAGAACCATAAATTACAAGGCTAAATGGTAAAGATTTAAGGCCATAAACACTTGCAAGTATTCCGATTATAAAATGAGTGAAAATATCCATGACTAGTAGAAAGTTTAAATAAATAATTATTTTTTAATTTATAGATTTTAAAATAAAGGAGAAGATAAATTACAACAAATTAATTTTTACTTGGTTTCAAAAAAGGATGATTTAGCTTGAAATTCCTCTTTCTCTTAGCCACAATTGAATTTGTTCATGAATTTGGTCCCTAACTTGTCGAAATTTATTGATTCTTTCCTGTTCGGTTCCTTCGAATGCTTCAGGGTCTTCAAATGACCAAAATAACCTAGTACTTACTCCAGGAATAATGGGGCAGGTCTTTTCAGCTTTTTCACATACGGTTATAACAATTCCAAAGTGAACTTTCCCTAAGAATTCCTTCAATTCTTTAGAATACTGATTTTTTAAATTATAATCTAATTCTTCCATTACTTTTAATGTAAAAGGGTTTATACCTTGAGGTTCGAACCCAGCGCTATATACTTCAAAATGCTCATTTGCATACTTTTTAAGAAATGCTTCTGCCATTTGACTACGCGCCGAATTTCCAGTACAAAGAAAAATTACATTTGGTTTCTTCATTGAAAAAACTTGTTTTTAAATCATTTCAAGAAACACACGCTAAGTTTTTTTAATATATCTTTTAGAAATCTTAAAGTTTGTTTTTATAAAATATATAGGAGGCAATCCCTTTGTCAATCTTTCACTACAATTTCTTGAAAGATTTCATCCAAAAAATTAAGTTTGAAAATAATGCGCAAAATATTTATTACTTTTACCATATTTTTGTCTTAGTTTTGTTTTGAGTGTTCCAATGTCCAATCTTTCTTTCACCTTTTCTCATCAACATCCTACATCTGGTTGTAATTGAATCAAACTATCAGGATATAAGTTGAATTCAATATTTTCCCTAATAGGATTAAACTTTCGCATAATTCTATGCTCATCAGGTGCATATGCGTACACTCCAACATCGTCGTATATTGAATCTTCTTCAAGATTCACAAAAAGCTGAAGATAACTATGAATATAGCCTTCATACACCGGAAAAATGCTGTTTTTGGTCTCTATCATCTCGATTTTATCCACTAATGCTAATGTTTCTATGAAGGTTGCATTATTTTCGACATTAAGCGTATATTTTTTACCTTGCTGGAGTCCTTTTACTGGAATACTAATTTCAAATTCTATTTTTTTAATTTTTTAATCACCCTAATCTAAACGATAGGATTAAATCAGACCTTTTTCCCTAAGTAAATTGGGCAAATCTGTTTTAAATGAATAGGAAGCAGTATATTTTTTCTTATTGTCAACAATGATGGTATTTCCATGCAAATTTAGGCTTCTAGCTTCCTCAGAATTAAGATTTTTAGTATCATAATTAATATATTTGATATAAGGTGTTAAAACTGTAAAAACACGATTCATAAACTTATCCCATTCACAAGCGCATGCATCTAATGGAACGTAAATGTCAACTTTTAATTTATTATTTTGTTCCATGGTAATCAATTAATTTAACCGCAATTACACGATTGATTTGAGTTTTTTACTCTATTCCTAACGTTCCACAAACATCCACATCCCGCTTGTTCTTGCATGACAATGGCTTGAGTTGGACAATTTCTTTTACATGCACTGCACTCTGTGCAGAGATCTGGGTTTGTTATTTCAAATTTTCCATTAGCGTTAGGTTGAGGCAATCCAAAAGGGCATATCTCTCCACACAATCCACATCCAGTACACGCATCTCGATCAATAAAAATTCGTATATTTTTTATGATTTCGGAAAAATTTAATGTTTTAAAATCTATTTCTGTCATCTCTATAACCTCCTATCTTTTTATACCTTTTAATTTTTTTTATTATTTTAATAAAATATAATTCCAATTGTTAAAGAAACCAAACTAATTATTAATAAAATTTTATTTAATTTGCTAAAAAACGGATATTCATTTTCAATTTTACTTGGACTTGTTGCCATTGTATAGCCACTAAAAGACATTGTTGAAAAGAAAGTGATCCAAAAGAAAAAAGGTAAATTAATCAAAGTATAAAAAATTGAATCATGTATTAACCACGCTAATCCACCTAAGATGACTATGTTAATAAATCCATAGAAAAATCCTTTAATAACAAATTTATGAGTAAATTTTGAAAGTGGAAATAAGAAAAACATAATCATATTAGCAAATAAAATCCAGATACACAGTTCACCAATCCACCATAATTTATCGAAATTTGTGAAGATGTATAGGCCTAAAAATAGCATTAATAAAGCTAAAATAGGCAAGATGAATATTTTACGGAATAAAAATGTTGTATGTGTTATTCCAGCACGGATACGATGAGATATTGTAAATTTGGCAAGCCTCATTTTTTCTGGTTTTTTGGAAGGTTGCTCTTTTAAGTATTGTAATAAATGCCTTGACCAAACCGGACCATATTTTACTTTAAATGGGAATTTTTCTGAGTTCACTGGTAAATCTGGAATAGCTATACCCCCAGCAGAGAGTTGGGGGAGGAGTAAAGTTTTTTTATTTGTATAATTTTGAATGCCGGTCGCTTCTATTGCTTCGAGTAATTGTGCATTCCCAAAATCATTACCACGAGCAGCACACCACACATTAATCCCATTAGAATCTACACATAATACCCACGCATTAATATCTTTCAAATCTCGCATTACTTTAATATAAGTATACTCATAATTAGCAGTAACAATAATAGGAGAATTTTTATCAGGATTACCAGCTTGGTAAATCCCTGGTTCAATAGGAACATGATCAACCTGTCCAGTAAAAATGCATCGATAAATTCTAAATTG
>JBHLKB010000344.1:0-3408 GCA_048887205.1 Candidatus Hodarchaeota archaeon | reverse complement strand
CTTCTGCTACACATTTTAATGGATTTCCTCCTGCCAAAATCATACATATTAATACGTAGTGGTTTTTTAGAGCTTTCCTTTAATCTAATTTTTAATTATGAAAGATTATTTACTAGCGATTATTGGTAGAATTTTTATTTGGAATGAGGGGGCAACTTCAATATTTTGCTGCTTAAGTTCTATTAGTTCCTTAAACAATAATTCCTTTGATTTATTTGGTGGAGCTAGGAATTTCCTTGAGTCAAAAGCAAATAATTTATCTTTATCAATCATATAATTCCATTTTGAATTCGTTATTAAATATTATCAAAATCATAATTATTACATTCAGAATTTCCAGAAGCTTTAGAATCTAATTTAATTTGAAATAAATCAAATTTGCTTTTAAAAGTTTCAAGCATGCTAATTCAATTCTGTAATAATTGTTGTTTTCTCCAAAATAATTTATTATTTTTCTCGAGAAGGATTTTCTAAAAATTAATATTTCAATTTTTTGCTATGTTCATTTTAATAGGTGATAGAAAATCTATTACATAATAATTCTACATATAAAACTTAGTTACCAATAAGGAATGATCTAAATATGAAATTAAGAAATTACGGGATCCTTTGGGTAGCAATACTATCATTAGTAATCTTTGGCTCAACTTTAAATGTTGTTGCTTCTGATGATGACGGTGATGGAGTTGATGATGATTACGAAGAATTAAATAAACGCAACATCGAAGTCGAAATTTACCCTGGTCAAATTGAAATTGAATCCAAATTGAGACAGGGAAGTCAAATTGATGAAATAGAGCTAGAAGTTAAGTATGGAAGTGGAGGGCTAGAAATTGGTATAAGTTACGAATCGGAATATACTTCTGAGAACGAAACTGAATTCGAAATAGAATTTGAAGCAGCTTTTCGCAAATTAATTGAATTCGTTGACTTGAATGGCAATGGAATCTATGATCCTTCAATAGATAACACAATTCAAGAAATAAATTTAGATAGCTTTCAACCTGCAATTTATACATCATCTAATATCTCTGATGATACGACCTTGCATTATATATTGATAAATACCACTGATGGTGTTTTTGCAGCACATGTATATCTTGTTGAAGAATTTTCACTTGTAAATGGCACTTTAATAAGACCTACATCCTTAAAAGTAGACATTGAAATTACTAACTTTAATTATCTTGACTTAGGTTCTCAACTAGCTTTATATATCAAATTAGAATCAAGTAGTGAATATGAAACTGAAGATAATACGGAAGATGAGAAGGACGGCTATATTACAGATGAATCCGGAGTAAAAACTATAATAAATGACTATAAAGGTGTCTTTACATGGAAGGAAAATGCAACCATTGATGGTGTTTCAAAAAGAGTCTTGTCTAGTGCAATTGAAGTAGATGATGACGATGAAAATGAGCAAAAACTTTATCTTAATTATCCTAGAGGGGATCATATATATCATGATCCTGCAATGAGTATTTATTCTGTAGCATCTGGGTTTGATTGGTTACCAATTTTAATAATTGGAAGTATCATTGGAATTGTGAGTGTTTTAAGCGTGCTTAGTATTGTTATCTTTAGAAAGAGAAAAAATAGAAAATAAAAATATAATTTCCAATTTTTTTTTAAATTTTAATCAAAAATTTTAAAATATTTTAGAATTGAGTTTAATTTGAGATAAAAACTTTGAAAAAAAGGATTTTGCTAATAGGAACTATTTTATTTGTGATATTTATATTAATCTCAAATATAGATTCAGTGGTAGCTTTAGATGATGATGATGACAATGTTGATGATGATTTCGAAGCTTTGAATTTAAGAGATGTAGAAGTCTTAATTGATTCTAATGAGGTAAAAATGCAATCTTTATTAAAGAGCGATACACAGGTAGATGAAATAGAATTAGGAATAAAATATGATAATGAAGGAATAAATATTGAAGTAAGTTATGAATCTGAATATCGATCTGAAAATGAAACTGAATTTGAAATAGAATTTGAAGCCACTTTCCGAAAACTTATTGAATTTGTTGATATAAATAAAAATGGAATATTCGAACCATCTATTGATGTTACTATCTCCGAACTCGACCTAAATAGTTTCGATCCAGCAATTTACGTAGAAGAACCGATAACTGCACAAACCTCTATACATCATATAACAATTAATACGAGCGACAATATCTTTTCCATGCATTTTTATGTTTCTGAAGAATTTTTCTTAAAAAATGATTCTCTAATTATTCCAACTAAGCCAAAAATTGATATTGAAATAAATGGCTTTAACTTTTTAAATATATCTTCAAAATTGGCCATTTATCTGAGTTTAGAATCAAGTTTGACATATGAAGAACATGGTGAGACTGAAGATGAGGAATTAGGATATGCTTCTGACGAAGATGCCGTGTCAATTTCACAAAATAACTTTACTGGAATATTCTCATGGAATGAAAATGCTTCTGTTGACGGGTCTACAAGTTTAGTTAATGCAAGTGCTTTAGAAGCTGATGATTATAATCCTGAAGATCAAAAAATCTATTTAATATACCCCCAAGGAACACAAATAGTCCATGATCCAAAAATTGGGATAGAGGGAATATTAAGATTACAAAGTGAACAATTTTCTTGGTATTTTTTAACTATCTTCTTAGCTATTGGCGCAGTTACTATAAGCCTTGCGGTTCCTATTTACTATTATTTCCGAAAAAAGAGAATTCCTTCAATCGATGAGCAAATTGATAGATCTCTGAACGTCGAGGAATTATCTGAGTCGAAAAATATTGAATTAACTTCATTTTCAGAAGAATTCTATCAAATTATAAACCAATTTGATTGGGATCCTAATGAAAAAGAAGAATTCATCAAAGAAATGGCTTCCTTAACTCCAAAAGAACGAAAAAGAATTATCAGTGAAATGTTAAATAAATCTCAGTCAAAAAAAGATTAATAAATTTGTGAATTTTATGGATTCAATTCTAAAATGATAGAACAGTTAGCTGAATTAGAAAAAACAGTGTTAGCTATAATTCAAGACTATTTAAATAAAAATAGAGTCCTTGATATAGAAAAAATTATCCCTTACATCCAATCACGTTTAAGGGAGAAATTTAAAAAATTAACTGTTTATGGTATTCAATTAATTCTAAAATCACTCCTAGAAAAAAAATTCATTGTAAATGCTTCAAAACTAAGTCATGATGACATATTAAACAATGAAAAGCGAAAAAAAATTTATGATTTTATTGTTAAACATCCAGGAACCTATTTTAATAGAATTGTATCGAGTCTAAATATTAGTTCTCATGTTGTTGTTTGGCATTTAAATATGCTGCTTAAGTTTCAATTTATAATAAAAGAAAAAATCGAAAATCGAGAAGTATTTTTTACTCCGGATGTAGATAAA
>JBHLKB010000343.1:0-3435 GCA_048887205.1 Candidatus Hodarchaeota archaeon | reverse complement strand
TTTGTTTTAAAATCCCACTATATTAGTTTGTGAAAAATCAAGATCTGAATCTACAGCCGCTCTTACATATGGGGAAACAGGTCCATTTGCTAGAACCATTATTTTTATTTTCGATCCCATATCAGGTTTATTTTGAACTCCAAATTTTAATTGAGCTTCTTCAGGGATCTCATTTGAAATGGTAGAAACTACTTTATCAACTTTAGATAATGTTAGAGTATGATCGCCAGTAACGGAAAGTAAGCATCTATTTACTTGGCGTGGGTCTGGCTTCAAAAGAGGATTATTTAAAGCCAATTTTGCTTTTTCAATTAAATCTAATTCTTCTCCTAAAGATTCTGCTATACCAACTAATCCAGAAGGATATTTTCCATTAGGGTTTTCTAGTAGAGTCTTTTTCACATCTGCAAAATCGATGTTAACTAAACCACAATTATTAATTAGATTTACGACTTCACCAATATTTCTTATTAGAATTTCATCCATAATTTTAAATCCTGTTATCATGGGAATTTTTCCAACAATTCCTAGCAAATTATCATTTGGAATTGGAATTAGAAAATCTGAATACTTGGCAAGATTTTTTAGACCTAGCTGAGCTCTTGCCGATCGTTGTTTGCCTTCAGAGTTAAATGGAAGTGAACAAAAAGTAACAACAATAGCTTTATTTTTTTTTGCTTCTTCAGCAATGATAGGAGCTGCTCCTGTTCCTGTTCCACCACCTAATCCACAAGTTAAAAAGATAATATCTGCATTTAGAGTTTGATTTAGCCTTTCACGATCTTCTACTGCAGCTTCAGCACCAATATAGGGATCATTTCCAGAACCTAATCCATTACATCGCTCTTTTCCAATTAATATTTTATGCTTTGAATTTGAGTAATATAAATCATGTGCGTCAGTATTAATGTTTATAGTTTCAGCATGACTAATACCCATATCTTCTAATCGAGAAACAGTATTATTACCTGCACCCCCTACACCAACTACAAACGTCTTAATTTTCAAAACTTTTAACAAATCTGCTAAAAACTTATCATCATCACAATTAGTGTTTGAATTGGGATTTTGGTTATGTCGGGCTATTTCATTAAATCTTTCTCTTACTGATGATCGAGATTTTGCTAACTCTACTAAATCAAATATATCATCACTCATGAGATATCAGCAATAAAAATAAGTTATTTATAATACGAGAACGATATCCCTATAATATAACATAGTAATATGAAGATAATATTTAGCGATATACACAAATATCAATCATAGGAGTAATAGAATTTACTAAATCCTTAATAGAAAATTATATATTTATTTCTTCTAACCATAGTAAAGTATAAGGTTTTAAATATCAGTATTAATATTAACTTACATTAACTAATTTAAGATAAGAAATTCAAAAGTAAAATATTATAAACCTAAATTGAGTAATAATGAAAGCTAAATGGGAAATTTTACTGGCATTAATAGGGTCCATAATTCTATTAATAATTGTGGTTGCAATAGGTGTTATGATGGGAGAACCATTATTCGGAGATATTAATTCCCTTTCAGTAGCAGCATTCGATTTCTGGAGTTTAGGACACTTCCTAGCAGGAATGGGAATGTATATGCTTGTTTTTACACTTTATTTTATAACCAAGAATATTATCGACGAACCAGGAGAACCACCAGGTATCGAAACACCGTCAAAAAAAAACATTCGAATATCTTGGGTAATTACAATAGGAGCAGCAATATTATGGGAAATCAT
Source organism: Candidatus Hodarchaeota archaeon (assembly GCA_048887205.1). GTDB lineage: Archaea > Asgardarchaeota > Lokiarchaeia > Sigyniarchaeales > SOKP01 > Loki-b32. Next base: position 1,682 of record JBHLKB010000343.1, on the reverse strand, counting down.
TGAAAATACCCTTCTTAAAGCAGTTAGTATTAAACAAGAATTTGATAGTTGGTTAAATATATTTACAGATATTGTAACGTGGGGTATTGGAGGTCTAGGGGCTTGGTACTTAACTCATTTGATGTTTGTGAGTGATAATGATATTGGCGCATATTATATTTTTACATTTATAAATTTAGCTGCGTTCTTCATAATTTTCATCCTTTTCGGATACCTAACTTTCAATATTTAAAATTCTCTTTTTTTTTTAATTTTTATGAGCCAAATCAGCTTTTTCGTATGAAATATAAGACAAAGCATTCTAGAGAATAAATTTATAAAGCTAAATTTGCATGAATATAATGCTTGGGGGTATAAAATATGGAAATTGATAATACTAAGAATGACAGCGATAAATCGGTAGGTGCTTCAGAGCAGAACGATTTAATTCAGGTAAGAGCTATTATTAGCTGTCCAAATTGTAATTATAAAAAGAAGTTTAGAAATCAATTTCCTCGAAAAGATCTTGAATTACTCACAGTTGCTGTAAAAGTTTTTGACTGGATGACATGCAATAAGTGTGGAGATCTACTTAAATTGGATTTAGAATTCAAAGTATAGATTTCGTATTTTCTTTTTAATGCTAATTATATATCAAAACTTATTTGTCCGTAGGTGCCGCCGCCTCCAGGTGTATATTCAACTTCATCATTTCTCATTGCTTTTATAATTAGAGCGATATTTTCGTTAAATTTTTTAATTCGATTTATGGGAGTATCAATTAAAATCTCAAATTCAGTCCCAAGTTGTTTGATGATATTATTATAATCATTTAGAACTGTTTTACTAGTTGTACTTTTGATACCTTTTATTGCTCGAATAATGTCAATCAAGGGTACTGCATTTACGTATGGAGGTCTATGATCTGGATGATTAGGTTCTATATATGTGGCTATTTTTTCTATTCGTTCACTTACTCCTAATTTCACTTTAAAATTTTTATTTAACTGTTCTTTGCATGCTGAACAGTTCATTTTATTTTTAGAAACTTGTTCTAAATAATCTAATCTAGAAGAAATAGGATTATCCGTGTAAAATATCACAAAATTATCAGTTATAGAATATTGATTGAAGATTGTATCTACTTTTGTTGTTTGTTTAAATAAAATTCGTCTCCTACATTTATTACAAAACATCACATAATATTTTCCAAGTTTAGGATTTAAACCTACATTTAAGGTTATTTTTCTTCCATTTTTTCTTTGTATTGCTTGTGTGACTTCATTAAAAGAAGGATTATCAATATCAAATCTGTTGAATTCTCTGCCTAAGGAACGTGGATCTTGTGAGTGAGCATCACTGTTGCTTAGAAAAGTTACGCTTTTTAAAGATTCCATTCTGTCTGCGAGATCAGTATTAGCAGAGAGTCCTAATTCTATGAATTTTATTTCTTTTGCTGCGTCAGAATAACACTCTTTAAGTGTTTTATATTTATTTTGTCGAAAAATAGCTTTAAAAGGCGTGAAAGCATGTGCGGGTCCAATTAAAGCACCCTCATCCGAAACAATATCAACTAATTCTTCCGGAGATAAATTTACTCTAGGACGTCCTCCCCATTCATCTAAAAGATTTTTTGAGTAAGGTTTTAATTTCTTTTGAATAATTCTTACCATATCAAAATCTTCGAAAAAGACAACTTCATG
>JBHLKB010000342.1:0-3438 GCA_048887205.1 Candidatus Hodarchaeota archaeon | reverse complement strand
TATAGGAATCTTTTTAACTAAGAGAGACACAAATATGTCTGTATATATAGATTCAACAAAAGTTCCAGAATTGTTTCAAGTTACAAAAGCTTTTAATGAAGAATTATTAATCTCTGTAAGAATTTCTGATAGTATTACACATAATTTCTTGCCTGGTGAAGTTTTAACATTGATAAGTGAAAATTATGTAGTAAATCTAACATATACTGCTAATTACTGGTATAATACATCAGTATTGTGTTCTCCCTCAAATTTCTCTTTAGGATTGAACTCTATTGATATTCGTTTCCTGAAGGATAATTATGACATAAATATCTTTTCATTTCAATTACTGATAAATCAAATTGAAATAGATGTTGATCCTGTTGGTTTTGAAGATTCTATTAACGCTGAAATAGGACAAACGATTATTATACAATTAAATTTATTAGATCCTAAAACTAATAATTCTATTGAAAATGCGTCTATAACTTATTCATGGGAATATGGAATAGGTACAATAAATCAAACTATTCTAGGAACATATCAAGCAAGTATAAAATTACCTGAAAATCTAAGAGGGAATTATAAATTTGATTTAATAATCACTCCTGAAGATCCATTTTATAAAACAACAAAATATTCTTTCTTTGTTGTAATTGGTGAACCTATCGTTGTTGAGGACCCATTTCCAAGCTTCTTATTGTGGATAATTATTGGTATATTAGTGAGTATTGTAAGCGCACTTGGTATCTTAAGTTTAAGATCTTATGTGTTTTTACCACGAAGAAGGAGAAAAGAATCTGAACTAATGTCAAGAACTCAAAGATTTAAAGATCTCAAAAATATTCAAGCGATTGTAATAATTCATAGAATAAGTGGCGTACCAATTTACTCAAAGAGCTATTCAATTTTAGAAAAACATAAAAAAGAACTTTTTTCAGGATTTATTCAGGCTATTACCACAATTGGTGAAGAATTTTCTAAAGGCAATATAACTGAGGAAGAACTTATTGAATCAGAAAAAAGTTATGGAGTAGAAAAAATTATTGAATTAGATTTTAAGCAATTTTATTGTCTTATTACAGATATAGAAGATATAAGAGTTGTATTTATTCTTAAGGACAAATCCTCCGAAAGGTTGAAAAGTCAAGTTTCTCATCTTGCATTGGCTCTAAATTTAAAATTGTCAGAAGAATTAGAAATATGGGACGGATCTTTAGATAATCTTGAAATTATTATCCCTAGAATACTAAATGAATACTTTGAGTTATATTATAAGGGTTCATTTAAATTAGCTGATGATTTAAACCTAATAAATTTGAAAAAATTAAGAACTTTGTCAAAAATGGAAATGCGTATCATAAATGTTGTCCAATCAATGTCAAAAGATACTAATATAATTGTAAACTTAAATAACATAGTTGAATTAGTAAGTGAAGAAAATAAAGATTTGATTATCGAAGCCATTGAATCATTAATCAATCAGAACATAATTATACCCTTAAACGATTAAATCACAAAAAATTTTTTTATCTTTTATTCCTTTTCACTTTTTTTATGAAAAATATGAAAAGTCTAAGATTTGCATGTACCAGGTGTGGTAATTGCTGTACTGATAAAAATACCATAGTTAATGTCACTTATTTAGATATATTACGGATTAAAAATGGTTTAAACTTGAATTTAAGTGAAATTCTGGAAATTTTAGGGTTTTACGTTTTTGATAAAAGAGTAACAAATGATGACAAAAAGAAAATGATTATTAGCCCAATTATGACTGAAAAGGGCTTAGCTTTTGTTGGGCTTCTTAAAAATAGTTTGGGTGGATGTTATTTTTATGAATCAGGAAAAAAAAAATGTTTAATTTATGATTTAAGACCTATGTTTTGTAGGACATTTCCTTTTTCATTTGGGTTATTAGACGAGAAAGAAAATAAAACATATAGTGAGATAGATGTTTTCTACACCGAAAAGGGTAAACAATATTGTCCAGGAATTACTGGTGAGGCTCCTTTGATAGATCTGGAATATTGGATTAAATTAGGTCGCGAAGCTTTAGAGGATTTGAAAAAGGACTATAAGATGATAGCAGAGTGGAATAAAGCAGTAAAAAATGGGAGTAAAATACCAAATGTGAAAAATTACCTTCAAACAATTTTCAAATTGAATAAGTTTTAGTACTTTTTGTTTATAAATTCTTCCAGAATATGAATTTTAATGTATTAGATTAGCAAATTTCTACTCCAAAAAGAGAGATATTTAAGAATTAGAGGAGACGAATTGAGAACTGGCTAATAATGCCCAATATAACATTTTTAATTCTACTTTATAACCAAATATATCTTTACGCCAATTGAAATTAATAATAAGATTTTCTGTGTTGAAGAAATTGGTTGAATTTATAATAAAATCTAATAGATTATTGCATAATTTGATTTCTTGCTCTTTTGAATTCAGTAAATCTAAAATTAATAAAGCTCGAGCGGAATCTGTTATTAGATCTCCAACTGTCCCATTTGAGGTTATTAATTTCTTTATCTCGGTAATATAAGTTGTTCTAAAATGAGTAAGATTAGCATTTTTGTCTAATAGTTTTATTGTTGCTAAATAGTTAAAAATATCAATAATAGGTCTAAAATCTTTCAAATTTAATAGCTGTAAATTAAACATAAGTTGTAAAAGAGAATCTTTGTTTATCATGATATTTTGACTTCTCCCTATTAGTTTCAAACTCAGATATGAATATAAATTCAAATCTAATTTTTCTGGAAGATATGTTTCTAAGTCTGATTTGAGAAGGTTTTCAATTTTAACAAGATCAATAATATCTGTCTTGTTTAACAAGTTCAATTCTGAAAGGATTGAAAGGCCGTAGAACATATTTTTAGAATCTGGTATATTTTCTTTGGAAGAGCTAAAAATTTTTCCATTAATAAAATTCTCCAAAATTTTTAGAATTTCAGAATCAGTAAATGGAATTTCGAGATTTAACATTTTGAGAATAGAAATAAAATAAAACAGGTTCTCTAAATCAAAGAAATCTTGATTAACAAATTTTGAATTTATTAAACCTACTTTATCGATATTAAATTTGTTAATTATATTTGGATCTATAGGCAAAAATTGCCCGAAATTATCAAGAAATGTGTCACTATAGAGTTCAACAGGTAATTCTCGATCTTTTTGAGGAGGTTCTACTTTTTGATCTCCCATTTTAATTTGTGAAGTAGTTTCTTTTGTAATTAATTCTTTTTCTAGACTTTCAACTGAAGATTTTAATAAATCTTTCTTAGAAGTTTTCAGTTTTTCGATAATATCCTGTTTAGCTTCTCGTAGTTGTGTTAATATATCAGTTTCTGTTTTTTTTTTAGATTTAATAGTTAATTCTGTGAAATTTATATAATTTTCATAATTTTGTTTTATCAGCATCTCTATATTGCTTGTATCGCTAAAATG
>JBHLKB010000341.1:0-3446 GCA_048887205.1 Candidatus Hodarchaeota archaeon | reverse complement strand
TTATGTAAAACTGCTTGAATTTCTATTTCATTCTCATGTGGATTTTTTAAATTATACGTATGATAAACTAATCTTAACCAACTTGTTCCTAACACACCATAAGTATGTAAATAATTGAATAATTTCTGAGCACTTTCATTTAGACTATCATATGAACCATGATGGTCTATGGATAGAACTTCCACTTGATCAATATATTTAGTTTTAATATCTTCTTTTTCAGGAGTCTTTGAAATAGGGATACAAATATCTATATCTTTACCTCCTTCACTATATACTCCATAATCAATAATTGCTAATGGCTGATCGAAAGCATAATTTTTACATTTTTTGTATAGTTCATCAATTTTTGGAGGAATCTCTTTTATTTCTCCTCTGAAATTAACATAAGCCACCAAAATTTTATTAATCCTCTTGTGAGATATACCCAATTCTTGAATTGACATTTAACGATGGTTTTAAAATTTTAATTATATAAATTTTTTAATTGTTTTTCATATGATGTTTATTCTACTTTAAGATTATTTAATTAAAGTTTATCTTTAATAATATGTTGAAATTAGATTTCTATAAGATTTATAATCAAAAATAGAAAAAAAAAGGAAATTATTTATCTTATTTTTTCTCCCAATCGAAATCTAGTTTAACTTTATCTTTAGTAAAATAGTATGAGATAAGCAAAATTAAAGAACATATTGGGCCCCATACAATTAATCCTAAAGAATATTGTAAATCTCCTACAGTTATTATAGGTAAAGCATCAATAGCGACTCCCAGAACAAATACTCCAAATGCTTGAAAGATATTAAGAATTAGCGCTGGATAACCTGTATAAGTTCCCGCTTTTAATTCTCCGGTGGATCTCTCATCATCTTCTGCGAGATCCGCATAAATAATATATGGGAAGAGACCCCATCCTCCTAGCAATCCCGCTATACCAATGATAAATATTATTCCAAGAACTAATCCACCTATTTGGATAAATCCTATGAATGTAAAAAGTAGAAAAATCACTCCAAATAGAAATAAATATAAGAGGGTTTGTTTTTTACCTTTTTTAGATATTAACTTCCTCCAAATGTATAAGAAAATGAATATTCCTATAACAAGAAATCCAGCAACAATATAAAAATCAGTACCACCTAAATCTAATACATCGGTACTAAATGTTAACATTACATCTGTTATAATTGACCAAGCTAGACTTGAGATACCAATCATTAGTAAAACATATAAATAGTTTCTATTTTTCAGCACAGTTTTAAAAGTGTCCCAAGGTTTTTTTTCGATTTTATAATGTGGCTCTGTTGGCATTAAAAATGCAATTAATAAGAAAAGAACGATCGCTAGTGCTCCAAATATTATAATAGTTAATAAAAAGTCAATAGGGACAGGAGCGTTATTAAGAGTGTTATTTACATCGAAATAATTTTGAAGCCCTTTTACAAAACTTGGTATAATGAGGAAAGTTGCAACTACCATTGTTCCATTTCCAATCCAATTAAAAATATTCTGAAATTGGGAAACAGCAGGACGTTCAGTAATTTCAAATTGTTCAGCCAACCATGCCTGATATATTGAAGTCATTGAATAGCTTATCTTAAAGAGTATATCCCAAACCAAAAACCATATAAAAATAGCTATTTTATCATCAAGATTAGGTACCATATAGGAGGGTAAGAAAAGAAAAATAAATGAAATTCCTAATAACGGAGTTAACGCAATTATAAATGGTTTTCTCCTACCCAATCGAGTATATCTGGTATCGCTAATCCAAGGTATTAAAGTTTGAAATATTCCTATTACAATAAACCCTATAGCTTGAGCTAAGGTAACAAGAGTCGCAGGTACTCCATATCCTGAATAATATAGGTTAAAAAAAGCAAATCCTTCAATTCCAAGTACTAATGAACTTCCAAGTCTGGGCAAAGCATAAGTTATTTTTCTACTAGTACTCGTTTTTTCTCTCTTTATCTCAAATAATTCGTTCATTTTGATTCACAATATAAAGAATAGTTTTTTAATTACTAAAATTAGTTTAATCTAGATTAGAGAATGGTTTATTTAAAAATTTATTTAAACTGAAAAGAAAATAAAGAAGGAACTGGAAATAAAATACCTTTAATCTTCTTCTTGGTCCCATCCAAGATCTTTTAAAACAGAGCCAAGAGCTTCAGATTCTTCCTCTAATACAAATTCAGTATCATACTCAGAAGCAGAAACTTCTGATCCAAAATCTGGTGGAGCTAATTCTTCAAATGATGGTAACTCATCAAGAGGGCTTAATTCTTCAGTTAATACCGGTTTTTCTGAAATGGGTGCTCGTTCTTCTGAAACAGTTTCTTCATCTATTTCCATTGGAGTATAATCATCAAGAGGAACTGGTGGAACTTCATCCTCATATACTTTAAATTCAGTTTGAGCTTCTTGAATAGGAATTTCTGGGGTCTGAGAAGGTGCAATTTCTACAACTTCTTTAAATTCTTTATCAATACCTAAACCTAATGATTTTGGAATCGAAACGATTCCACTTTCTGTTGATGCTTCAAGTTCTTCAAATTCAACATCTTCTTTTTCCCAATCATCTAAGAATCCTAACAAATCATCTAATGCTGCCTTATCTTGTTCAAGTGAGGGTTTTACTATTACTTTGGCTTCTTCTTCGAGCTTTTGTTCTTCAATCTTTTCTATTTCGGATTCCTCAAGAGAAAGCATCATTTCTGTTTCTTTATCACCTGAAATTAACTTATTTAATTTTTTTGCCAATTCTCTTAAATATCCTAAATAATATCCTATACGATAAATAGCTCTTAAGCCTCCAAATACGATATATTCGTCATCAATAGCCATCAGTATACTATATCCTGATGTATTGTGTAATATGATTTCTGTTAAAGCACCATGAACAGTTGCTTGATTTAATCTTAATCCTAAATCTATTAAAGCGGTACTTGATGCTGAAGTCGCATCAGCATCTAATTCTGAAGATGTAGCGCTCGCTACTTTCATTCCTACTCGAGATAAAACCGCAAGATTTTCTAGATCGGTTTGGTTTTCTTCCTCTCTTAAAACGAGCATCATTTTTTTACGGATATCTTCTGCAATTGATGACATTTGTTATGCCTCTTAGAATAATATGGGTTTGAACACGTTTTTTAACTAAGATTTAAGTATAATTAGACAGTTCATTTTAATATATTTTTTCATTGCTTTAATCTAAAAATTTCGATAAATTCATTTGGGTTGAAATTGGCTTTTCGAGCCTCTCAAAGGAATAACCTGATAATTGTGTTATTAACGTCCTCATTTCGTTGATTACTTCTTCTGGATTTAAATTATCAGTATCAATCATGAAAACCCCCTCTTTAGTTGTAAGGTATTGCTTGTAATAAGAAAGAATTTTTAATAGGTATTCTTTATCTTCCTCATTCCATTCCCGTCTTATT
>JBHLKB010000340.1:0-3452 GCA_048887205.1 Candidatus Hodarchaeota archaeon | reverse complement strand
AGCATTAAAAATAATGGAGAGAGAAAAGGAGGTATAGTTTATCTGTGCTAATCACCAAGCTTAATTTCAAAAATTTCATGGGATATAAACAATTGAATTTACCTAAAGGTGCTGATGAATTTCCAGAAGGATTGATTCTAATAAGTGGAAGAAATTCCTATGGAAAATCAACTATCCTAGAAGGTATTCTTTTTGCATTTTTTGGACCTAGGATTTTTAAGGGTAGAAATGCAGAATCATTCATAACCTATGGGGCTCAAAAATCCGAAATTTATGTGTATTTTACTCTCGATAAAAGAAAATTTTATATATATAGAAAATGGGGTAGAACTGGCAGTGTAGCCACAAAATTGTTTGAATGGGTAGAGAAAAAGAAAATCTACCAAGAAATAAATAGATTTAATGTTGAAAAATTTTTTGAGATATCTTCTGAACAAGCAATGAGTACTGTGTTTGTGAGACAAGGTGAAGTTGAAGAATTAGCAAATAAAAAGGGGGCAGAGTTAAGAGAGATGATAATTGATTTATTTCGTTTAAATATTATAGATGATGCCCTTTCCTTCTTAGATACTGAATCTAAAGGAAAAAAATACGAAAAAGAGAGTCTTGAAAAATCAAGGGTGCCTATTGAAAGAATTAATGATGATATAAATCGTATTAAAAATGAAAACAATCAGTTCAAGAAACTAATTACTGAATATGAGAAAAAAAAAGAGATTTATGAACAGAAAATTAGAGATTTTCCTTCAAATGAATTAATTTTAGAATTAGAAAATTTATATAACCAGAAAATGATTATACAAGAAAAATTTTTATCGTATAAAGATGATTTTAAAGCTAAAATTAAGAAAACTGATCTGGTTAAAGAAGATTTTGAGTCTCAAGATGCCATCATAAACAAAATAAAAGCTCTAAACAGTAATAAAAGAAATATACAAAGTAAAAAAGACGAACTAGAAAAGAAAAGAGAGGCTACTTTTAAAGGATTAGGGAAAACAAAAGGAAGAATTGAAGATATCAGAAAGTCAATAAATAAAATGGAAAAAAGCTTAAAATTTACAAAAAAGGAAGAGGGGAAAGAAATTGCACAATGTCCAACTTGCCAAAATGAGTTAACCAAAGAGCATTATGATGAAATGATTCAAAAATTCACTAATAATATAAAAATAAATCAAGAAAAGATCGACTCTATCTCAAAAATTTTGGCAGATTTCGATAAAAAAATAAAATTATTACAAGGAAAATTAGATCTGCTCAAAGAAAATGTGACAATTTACAAAAATCTTAAAGAAGATTTTGAAAATTTTAAAAAGTATGAATCTGAATTAAGGAAAAATGAAAGTGATTTAAAGAGTTTCATTTTAAAACATAAAACTAAATTTAAAGATTTCAGTATTGAAAGGATAAAAAATTTATCAATTGAAAAAGAAAGATTCTCTACAGAGTTAAAAGCACTATTGAATGACTTAAACGTGAAAGAAGAAAATCTTCAAAATAATAAAATCAGAATAGACCAGCTATATGATGAAATTCGGAAGATGGAAGATCTAACAAAAAAGATAGAGGAATTAGAAGTTGATCTTGATCATATTAATAAGGCAAAGGAGTTTGTACGTAGATTTGTAACTGAATATATGGTTGTAAAACGACTTGTGAAAAATATTGCTTTAACTACTGATAAGTATATTAAAGATTTTACTTCTGGACAATATAGCGATTTATTACTTGATTTAAGTGGAACCAGAAAAACTGGCTTGTCTTTAAAAATTAGAGATAACTTTAATGGAGAGTATGAATCAACGGAGGTGCTCTCAGGAGGAGATCGCACAGCTTTAGGAATCGCTTTACGTCTTGCAATATCGGAATTAATGAGTTCAATTCGACCTACAAAAGAGTCACCAAGAAGAAATCCGAAAATTGACTTTCTATTATTAGATGAACCATTAGCTGCTTTGGATGAAACTCGAAGAGAACGAATTCTTAAGCATTTAATAAAATCAAAATCATTTTCTCAAGTTTTTCTTATAACTCATACTGCCATTCCGCAAGATATATATGCATACAAGATAATCGTTGAAAAAGATCTATCTACCGGAATAAGCCGGGCTAGATTTGAAAAGCCATTAGTGATTATTTAAGTGATAAATATTTAGAAATATAAAATAAAAAAAAAGAAGTTTTTAAGCAAGCAAATTTATAAATCTCTTGCTTTTACTGTCTTTCTATTGTTTGCTTTCGCACGGGCTACTGCTTTATCAAGCAATTCCATTATCAAACCATTTAGTGTGTCCCCATCAAGGACTCCACTGCTGGTATTACATCCTTTACCTTTAATAAATTCCCTTACCTTTGATTTAACAAACAAAGGTTCTGCCTTTGCGGCTTTTTTTGCCATTTTAATCTTCCTCTTTTAGAATTTTTTTTTAATAGATTTATTTAAAATCGGATTTAAAATTAAAACAAATTATTTTTTGTTAATTATTATTTTCCTAACTGTATTATTAAATGTTACTGATTTTACCCTAAATTTCTTAATTCTTTTTTTTCGTGAGAAAATTGGGGATAAAATCGATAATTATAATATATTATGAGAGTTATTAATAAGAGAATATCTCCTAAAATAATAACTCGTTAATATATACCTTTCTTTTCTTCATTCATACATGAATTAACGTTGGTTGATTTTTACAATTTTGAATTTTTTTCAAAAATTAATTGTTATCAAAATTGAATTATACGATTTTATACAATTAGATTAATAAAAAAAAAAAGAAAAATTGTGTTATTTTGATTCAGCGAAGAATAGATAATTTCACTGTTTATTTTGGAGGTGCAAGTACAATCTCAATGCTTGAAACATTGTTATTTTGTCCATTCTCTCCTTCAAGCTGTTCTGTGGAAAGTTTGATGTCCTTATATTCTGTACCCTTTAAGAATCTATTTCTCAAAATCTCACAGACATCAACCGCATGAGAAATAGCTCTTCCTCTAGCTTTTACTGTGCATTCCTCACCTTTATTAAGGATCATCATAGTAGCCATCACATAATTCATGGTGGGGCGACGGCCAACAAAGACAGCATTTTCTTCTTTTGACATATTAATTTCCTCTTTAGTATTTAATTTTTTATTGTATTTATTTACTATAATGTTAATTTGCGTTTAGGTATTACGTATTGAAGTTTTATCGCAATTTTGTATTTAATTACGTAATAACATTTGTTTGAAATTTTGGAAATATTTTAAATTTTATTATCAGCTTAATAAAGAATTTTGATTTTCTGAAACAAATTGGTCTAAAAAGAACTTTTTCTTAAAAAATATGGAAAAAAAAGGAAATTTTAAATTAGATAATTACAAACCTGATAGTTTTACAGCTAGGAAAAAGAGAAACCAAGTGAGAAAAAATAATATCAACGCAATAATAAACCATCCATCATATGGTCCAATATT
>JBHLKB010000339.1:0-3454 GCA_048887205.1 Candidatus Hodarchaeota archaeon | reverse complement strand
GTATCAGTAATTGTAGCATCTTGTGAATTTTCTGAACCAGTTCCAGTAGTAGTAGGTATAAAGATCAGGTATTTAATTTTTTTGCGTAATCCAAGAGGTCCACCAAGACTAGGCACAATCATTAAAAGATTCTGGTCTGGTTTTTCATATTTTAACATGACGATCTTAGCAGTATCCATTACACTGCCCCCTCCAATTGCAATTAATACTTTCGGATTATAGGATTCACAAACTTTTACTCCTTCTTCTATTGAAGGTAATGGGGCTTCTGGTAAAACATTTGACCAAACTTTATAATCCATATCGATTAAATTAAGGTAATCCTCTATATTTTTAATAAACTTTTTAGTAAATGAATCAGTAATAATTAAAGATCTTCTTTCTTCCTTTTTAATATGGCTTTCTAAATGTTGTGATACTCGAAGTAACGCTGATTTACCTGTATACATTCTTGATAAGAAAAAATTAGTTTCTATTCCTCTTATTGCTCTAGCACCAAAGATTGGAAACAAATCTTTAGCCATTTGTGTTTCGTACCAACTAGACATTTTAATATATCCCCTTTATAATTTTAAAAATAAATTTAAGATTAATAGATATTAAAAGCAAATTCAATAAAAAAACATTTTTAATTCAATATCTAATATTATTTTAAATAGAGAAGTTATGGAAAAAATTTCCAATAATTAAATTATTTCAGGATTTCATAATTATGACGATAAAGCTAAATATGAATGAAATGTATAAAGCCCCTCCTAAAGAGATAATTAATTCAGTAAAAGATTCTATTGATAAGATTAATAGATATACTCCTCAAATAGAAGTTGACATTTTAATCGAAGAATTATCGCGTTATACGAAGGTCCCGCAAGAATCAATTGTCTTGAGTTCAGGTTCAGATTTAATAATCAAAGAATTTATATTTCTTTTTTCAAATAATAGGCAAATTATAATTGCTGAGCCAACATTTATTGTAATAAACAACTCCGCTCAAAACACCGATTCTCCTTTAATAAAATTCAGATTAAATGAGCCAAGTTTTAAAATCTATTTAGAACCTTTAATTAATGAATTAAAAGTTCCTTCTTTAATAGTATTTGATAATCCTAATAATCCAACTGGAAGTTTGATAATAACTGAAAAAGATATCAAAAGTATCTTAGAGCATGAAAACGTAATACTATTAATTGATGAGGCTTATTTTGAATTCTCAAACGTTAGTTTTATTGATTTAATAAATGAATATCCTAATCTTGCCATCTTAAGAACGCTAAGTAAATCTTTTGGGTTAGCAGGATCCGGAATTGGATATCTAATTGCGGGAGATTTAATAAAAAAAAAATTTCAAGGATTAGAGATTATGCTCCCATATCCAAGCGTTATTGCTGGAATAGAAGCATTAAGAAATCAAAGATATATGAATGATTACGTAAATGAAGTAGAATTTGAGAAAAATAGAATTATAGATAATGTCATGGACTTAGGAATTGTAGTATATCCAAGTTATACAAATTTTTTACTTATCAAAACTAAGATTCAAAATATTTCAGAGAAGTTAGCAGAACAAGGAGTTATAGTACATGATATATCTACTCAATTTGGGTCAGAATATTTCCGAGTTACCATAGGTTCTAAAAATGAAAACAATTTCTTTTTAGATTCTCTAAAAAATATTATTTCTTAAAACAAAGATTAATAAGAAATTTTTATTAATCAATATAAATAGAATTTCTTCTATATAATTCATAAAAATTGTATTTAGGTGGTTTTTGCATGAATAATAAAATTACTACTATTTCGGTAATTGGGGCGGGGTATATGGGTCGTCAAATTATCGAGAAATCTGCTTCATATGGATATAATATTAATGTTTTTGACATAAGTTTTGAAGGTTTAGAGGAATTTATTGGTGATATAAAAAAGAAAACTCATAAAGAAAAAGTCAAAATTGATATTAATGTCTTTACTAATATTTCAGAGGCAGTGAGAAATACAGATTTAGTTATTGAGGCAGTTCCAGAGAAACTTGAATTAAAAAGAGAAATTTTTTCGCAGATTGATAAATCAGCTCCAAAAAATGCTATAATAGCAACCAATAGTTCTTCAATTCCGGTTTCAAAGCTAGAAGCTGTTGTTGAAAGGAAAGATAAACTCTTAAATATTCATTTTTACAACCTGTTCACTATGCCGCTAGCAGATATCATGAGAGGAACTCAAACAAGTGAAGAAACCTTCCAGAAAGGGAAAGCTTGGGTAGAGAGTATTGAAATCGTTCCTCTTGAGGTTAAAAAAGAATGTTATGGGTTCGTTCTTAATCGAATATGGAGAGCAATTAAAAAGGATTGTTTAAAGATTTGGGCCGGAGATTACGCTGATATCGAAACTGTTGATAAAGCTTGGCCGATATTCTGCCAATACTTTATCACAAATGAATATGGCCCATTTCAATTCATGGATAGAATTGGATTGGATGTAATTTACGATATAGAAATGTCTTATTTCAAAAGCAGTGGACTACCAGATGATAAACCACCTGATATTTTTAAAGAAATGGTAGAAAGAGGGGAATTAGGAGTGAAAACCGAAAAAGGCTTCTATAATTATAAGACCAAATAGTTTTTTTTTTGAGTTAAAACTGGAAAAGGGTTCTATAATTATTAAATAATAACTTATAACGTCGCATTATTCCTTCGATTATTAATTGCACCTAAATATAGTAATGAAAAAAGAGGGTGGGTACAAAAATGTTAAATAATAGTACATCTATTTTAAATATCAAATTTAAAATTTTGAGACTTTGGTAGATGAATTTGGAAAAAATACAAAAAGCAGGATTGGGAATTCTAATAATTGGTTTGATAATCAGTATATCGTGCTTGTGGTACTCGACAACAATACCTTGGGGTTTGGGAGGTACAATGGTTTCAATGGGTCTCTACGTTATTTCAATTTGGCTGACTCCCGGCATTATTCTAATGATAATTGGAATTTTGTGTTTAGTGGTACCAAAAGTACGTAAAAAAAAATAGAAAATAGAATGTAAACAATTAATTATCTCAAAATAGATAATTGAAGGGATATACTGTTATCCTACCCCTCCTTTATACCTCTCCTCATTTCTAGTTAGCAGAATCTAATCTAAAGAAATTCTTGGATAAATTTTTATTCAAGTCCAGGATGAAATTTTTCAATTAGATCAAATATTTTTTTTTTGATTTTTAATTTAAAAAAGTAATTCTTATAGTCTTAATTATTATTTAATATTGCAGATGTCAGAAAAAAGAAAACAGGATGTTCATAGAATTAAAGAACTCGAAAGTATTAATTTAGCGAGAGAGGAAATAAGAGATTTCTTAATAGAAACTAAAAAGGAAGTTGAAAGAGATAATGATTTATTAGCAGAACAGATAAATGATGAGCTCAAGAAAAGAAATATTAAATCTATTGATGTTGT
>JBHLKB010000338.1:0-3455 GCA_048887205.1 Candidatus Hodarchaeota archaeon | reverse complement strand
CGGTCACTTGTATGGGCAAAGAAATATTGTTCCTTTATTAAAAATAATTTCAGACTTAAAAAAGAAGAGCTTTTTTAAAAATCAAGAGTTTATTTTAAAAATCTTTGGTAAATATGATAAACTTTTTTTGAAAAAGTATATTAAAAGATTAGGTATCCAAGATCAAGTTTATTTAGGGGAATATCTAACACGCTCTCGAATTTTTGAAGAAATTAGCGAATGTAATCTAGCAGTACATATCGGAGAAAATGTTAATTATCCAACTATTGCATTTAAGGTTTGGGATTATTTAAGTTGTAGAAAAAAGATATTATATTTGGGAAGAGAAGATTCATACACTGCTCAATTCTTGAAAAAAAACAATTTTGGCATTATTATCCCTATAAATAATATAAATGAAGGTAAGAAAATTTTTGAAGAATTATTAAAAGATTTAAAAAAAAGCAATTTTGCGAACTTAATTGAAAAGGAGAAATTAGTTCAATATTCATGGGATAATATTGTTGACAAATTTAGATTATGTGTCGAAAATTTATTCTAGAATTAAGCCTATCTTAAATATAGAGACGTTAATGGTTTAATTTATGGAAACATATGAAGAAAAGTATCGAAAGAAACGTATCATAAATGTATAGTAATAAAGAAATGACGAGATTAAATATATTCTGCAATTCTAATTTTTATCATCAAATCTACTTGTTAATTATATTAAATAATTATTTTTTATATTTGATTAGAAATATTTGGGAGGTTGATACGTAAATCCTTTTGAAGTAAAACTATATCAATCAAAAAAATCTAAGTAACTTTATCGAATAAGTGGATTTTGTCAATTAAATTTCTTTTAAAAGATTTTGGAAGTGAGAAATATATTCAAAAATAATTTTATTCCAATTAAACTCATTAATTACTCTTTCATAACCTTGGTTACCTATTTTTTTTCTTTTTTCCGGATTCTCGTAAAAGTATAAAATTTTTTCTATCAACTCATTTATATCATTAGGTTTTATTAAAAAACCTGTTTTTCCGTCAATTATTGCCTCAATGATTCCTCCAGATAATGTACCAATAACAGGAATTTTGTAATAATTTGCCTCTAAAAACACTATCCCAAAACCCTCAATAGATTCTCTTTTTATTGTAGAGGGCATTGTGAATACATCAGATATTTTATAATACTTATTTCTGGTATTTTTATCTACAAATCCCAGAAATTGAACTTCATCTTCCAAATATAACTCCTTAGTTAATTCTCTTAAATGAGGTGTTTCAGGACCGCTACCAATTAAATAATATTTTATTTTAATATCTGGTTTTTGCTGCTTTATATGATGGATCGCTCTTATTACTAAATCAAAATTTTTTCTTGGTACGTGTCGACCGACACTTAAAAGAATAAACTTATCTTTTGGAATATTCAATTCTTGTCTTAATTCTTCTTTATCTTTTGTAATTTTATAATTTTTTAGAATTAACCCATAACGAATAACTTTCAATCTACTATCTTTTACAGGATGAATTTTTTTAAATATTCTTTTGAGAGAATGAGTTCCGAATATTATTAAATCTAAATTTCTAATGTAAAAAGTTCTTAAAGAAAGAGGGCTATGCACCAGAAAATCATTTCCATATGTGAGTGAAGCAACCTTTTTGTTTAATATTCGTGATATAGTGAATATTAAAGTTAATGTATCCCCACAAGTCGCCCCTCCAAGTATTAAATCTACATCAATTTTTTTAATAAGTGGATAAATATGGATTATATTATTTATAGTATTTAACAGTATATTTGGCTTTACAACAAAATATAACAATAATCTTAATCTATCTAAAAAAGGAATTTGTTTATCTTTAATTATTTTTAAAAATGAAATAAAAAGAAATCTGTAGAAATTCTTTTTCTTTAAAATTTTAATTAATTGTGATGAATTTCTTTTTTCAATTAATTCAAATGTAAATTTACTCCGATAATTTAAATTGAATAAATAGATTTTATGATCAGTTTTTTTGAAAGTTTTAATTAAACATTCTAAAACATGGCTTATTCCTCCTTCAGTTTTAAAACTATCATAGTAAAAAAGAGCAATTTTCATTATATTATCTACCACAATATTTCTATTATAATCTATTCTCTCAAAAAAATTTTACTTATCTTCAATCTAATTAATTTCTTTTTTTGATTTTTTTGAATAAAAATAAATGTTATTTATTAATTATAATATTTAAAATCAGAGAAATAGGATTATCGTTGGTAATTCGAATGCGATTAGTGATTTTACTCATGTAAAAGTTTAAAAAAAAATGGGTAATCTGTTGAAATGAAAAAATTGAATCTAGGTTGTGGTAATGATATTAAAAAGGGATGGATTAATTTAGATGTATACTCAGGACCAGGTATTGATATTGTTCATAATTTAAATGATTTACCATTACCTTTCTCAGACGAAGAATTTGAATTAATTTTATGTACAGATGTTTTAGAACATGTTAATTATTTTCCATTAATGAATGAACTTCACAGAATCCTGAAGAAAAAGGGAGCAATAAAAATAAAAGTTCCTCATTTTTCATCTAAAACTAATTATGGCGATCCTACTCATAAGCATCAATTTTCTTTTGCGACTTTTGATTATTTTGTCAGAGAAAGTAAATATGCTTACAAACGAGATGTTAAACTATTCTCAACTATAAAAGTTAGAATCATTTTTGAGAAATTTAATAACATTTTCTTAAGAACATTCTATACATTTCTTGAAAAGTGGGTTAATAAATCTAAACGCAACCAAAATTTTTATGAAATTTCATTTTTAAGAATGTTTCCTGCTTGGTATATTGATATTGTTTTAATAAAGTAAAAAGATTAACAATTAATCTTGATTTTCCTCTAGTAAATAATTAAATTTTCAGAAAACATATTAATTTCAATATCCTTGGGAAATCTTAAAGCTTTATAAAATAATTCGAAGAAATCACATCGTCTATTTCTCTGTAAACGAGTTTAAAATGAGTATAGTTTTTACTTTTATCAGATTATTAAATCAATACATAAAATATATAATTGGATTTAAAAAACATTTATACATTGAGAAAAAATTTTCTCTCTATAATCTTAAATATCGATTATTATTATACTATAAAATTCTTAGAAAATTTTTATGATTCCTGAGAATTAATCATATTATTATTATTATTTAGATATATCTAAATAATCCTATATTTAAAATTAAAAAGAATATAGTAAATTATTAAGATTTGATAGGTTTATTAATGATTTTAAAAAAAGAAGCTTCTTTTGCATACTTAAGATATTTACCAAAATCAAGTGAAAAAATTATTAAAAGATTATTCAATCTAGTCATAAGAATTATAAGTGAAGTTATCCCTGTTAGAATCTGTTATAAAATATTAAGAGAGAAATTTACTAAAGCAGAAACATTTTCGTTTAACAGAACTAT
>JBHLKB010000337.1:0-3469 GCA_048887205.1 Candidatus Hodarchaeota archaeon | reverse complement strand
TAATGAAAGCCCATCAATTTGACTTTTTTTTTTTCCCCGTACTAGGTCATAATATGGTTTTTCACCTTCTCCTCGAATAACAAAATCTATTATATTATTTCGTAGAGTTTGGGTTGGAAGAATAGTTGAGTGGATACCACCCCACACGATTTTAACTTTATTAAATTCATTCTTGATAGATTTACAAATCTTCAATGCTGAATGAATCTGAGGGCCAGTCATTACAGAAACACCAATATATTCAGGTTCATTATTGGAGATTGCATCCAATACTTTAGAGTTTGATTCAAATCGTAAATCAAAGATTTTTACATCCACATTTCTTTTAATCAGGTAATCAGCTATAAATAAAATAGAATACGGTGGTGTAGGAATTTGAGTCCCTATAAATTCAAGCTCTGGATAAATTAATATAGTATTCATTTAATTCCCTAGTACGTTCATTTTTTATAATAGTA
Organism: Candidatus Hodarchaeota archaeon; assembly: GCA_048887205.1. GTDB lineage: Archaea > Asgardarchaeota > Lokiarchaeia > Sigyniarchaeales > SOKP01 > Loki-b32. The sequence continues at coordinate 3,011 of JBHLKB010000337.1, read as the reverse complement.
ATTCAGTCAAAGAACTAAAAGAATCTAACACCATAAAAGGGTTAATTTTTGACTCTCTTGATTCATAATATTGACCTTTTCCAGTTTTAACTAAAATTCCTTTAATACTAGCATTTATAGCTCCTTGGATGTCAGATTCAATATCATCTCCAATTACTAGAGCCTCATCTGACTTAATTTTTAACTTTTCTAATGCTTGTAAAAAATATTCTGGTGAAGGTTTCCCAAATACTTTTGGAGTTGTATTTGCAGCATTAGCAATCATCTGAACAAAAGAACCAGTATCTATAACTGGTTCACCATTATGGTCAAGATAATATTTATTACCTTGCGTCCCAAGAAGTCTAGCACCTTTAAGAACATACTTAAAAGCAATATTAAGCCTATTCACGTCCCAATTATCATGAAAATCACCTATAATAACAAAATCAGGTATCTCAGAATCCCTGACTTTATGAAAATCTTGAAATTCATTCTCTACCTCTACTGTTGTTACAAAATAAGATTTCCCATGTGGGTATTTTGATAAAAAATCTTTTAAAGCAATAATAGGTGTAAAAACCTCATTTTCGTTTATGGAAAATCCAAAATCTCTTAAGATTTTTAAAACAGTTTTAGGAGATTTGCTGTCTGTATTTGTAAGAAAAAGGAGTTTTAAACCTGCTTTACGTAGTTTAGAGACTGTTTCAGCAGTCCCAGAGATTGCTTTTCCTTTAAAATAAAGAGTTCCATCTATATCTACTAATAGACCTTTGATTTGACTAAAATCTTTTTTAATTATCTCCATTTTCTATCAGGAATTTTATATATTTAAAAGATTTTCATAAATCAGATTTACAGGATATCATAGATTTAAAAAAAATTAAATTTAAACTAAATTATTTTATCTTTGCTCTTAAAATAATCTATTGTATCTATTCATTTGACCGTAGTAATCGAATAATGCATCAATTCCTCTTATTCTAAGTTCTGTATTGAAGGAAGTCTTAAGGTTTAAAGTCCCATCAGGGGGAGTTTCTGCGATTTTAGAAGCAATTTTGTTTACTTCCTCTTCAAGTTTCTCTCGAGGAACACTCAAACTTACAAGTCCCCATTGTGCTGCTTCTTTTCCCGTTATCCTTTGACCAGTTAACAGAAGGTATCTCGCTCTTTTAACACCTAAATAAAATTGCCAGAGAGGTAAGCTCGGAGTACCACCCCAAACTTGCTGAATGGGGTGTCCTAATAATGCATCATCTGCTGCTACTGAGATATCACATAGAAATTGTAGATAACATCCAGCATCAGTGGCATAACCATGAACTTGAGCAATAGTTGGTTTTGGAAAATATAATATTCGTGGGTATTTAGCATATATCTTTTTGTTTAATATTTCATAAGAATTTCTATAAGTCCAACCTCCTTCTGGAGGTGTTATATAATATGATCCTTTTAAATCAAAACCAGAACAAAAACTTTTCCCGGCACCTTTTAATACTATTACATTTACACTATTATCTGCTTCAGCATGGTCTAATACAGCATCAATGTCATCAAGAAGTTGATAACTCAGAGCATTATGTTTTTCAGGTCTGTTAAGTGTAATATATCCAATTTTATTTTTTGATTCATAAATAACAGTTTCAAATTCCATTTTCTCACCTTCTATATTTTATATATTAACTGAATTTATCTTTTAAAATATATAAAATTTTAATTCTCAAATCTAGAGGCTTATTAGCTTTTAATAATTTCTTCTGAATATTCTAATTCTTATAGATGGGTGCACTCAAAATATTCGTGAAAGCTTCATTCACAGTCTTACCTATATAGCTGGTTAATATCTTTATCATATCAAAGCAAAATCTATCTCGTATTCTATATAGCCATGTTAAAAGAGCAAACAGGAACCTCTTAAATTATGAATATGTAAATGTTGAAAAGAGTCCGAAAATAAATATACAAACAGAAATAACCTAGATATTTAATATTAGGAATTATGAATTTTCAATTAGATAGCGCTCAATCGATTAAGGTTAGTATCGTTTTTTGAATTTTCAAATAATTTTGTTTCTTTCCCAGCTAATCCACCCGCTCTTTTTCTTCTTAAGTATATGAAGATTACAACAGCAGCCAATACCCCTGCACATGATACACCAATGAGTATTGGAATAAAGATTGGAAACTGCGGACCATCTCCAGATATGTCAGGTTCAAATTTCATCAAGAATATGTCAGAATTACCCGCTCCGAAACTAGTCGTATATCCGGTAACATACGCGTTTCCTGACGAATTCAAGGTTATCCCAATCCCAAAATCATATCCGATTCCTCCCCACGTGTAATTCCATTGTTTAATTCCTTCAGAGTTGAATTTCACCAGGCACATGTCAGAATTAACCGCTCCGAAACTATAAGTATATCCGGCAACATAAGCGTTTCCTGATGAATCCAAGGCCACTCCTCTCCCATAATCACCTTCGCTTCCTCCCCACGTGTAATTCCATTGTTTAATTCCTTCAGAGTTGAATTTCACCAGGCACATGTCAGAATGACCGACCCCAAAACTATTCGTATATCCAGCAACATAAGCGTTTCCTGACGAATCCAAGGTTATCCCCCACCCAAAATCAACTCCGATTCCTCCCCACGTGTAATTCCATAATCTGATTCCTTCAGAGCTGAATTTCACCAAAAATGTATCCCAATTACCCACCCCAAAACTCTTCGTATTCCCGGCTAAATATGTGTCTCCTGAAGAGTCTAAGGTCATCATGTAACCTAAATCATCTCCATTTCCACCCCACGTGTAGTTCCATTGCTTAATTCCTTCAAAGTTGAACTTCACCAAGCATAAATCGTAATTAACCGCCCCGAAACTAGATGTACCTCCGCTAACATATATGTTTCCTGACGAGTCCAAGGCCACTCCATACCCATAATCATTCTCACTTCCACCCCACGTGTAGTTCCATTGTTTAATTCCTTCAGAGTTGAATTTCACTAAGCACATATCCAAACTACCCGCCCCA
>JBHLKB010000336.1:0-3479 GCA_048887205.1 Candidatus Hodarchaeota archaeon | reverse complement strand
TGGAATGTAATCCAAGAATCCCTGGCTCTATTAGAGCTTCAGAAACTGTACTGAATTTAAATCTCTTGGATTTACATATAAAAAGTTTTTTACCTAATGAATGGATCAAAATTAAAAAATTGATTAAATCTGCAGTACCTAAAAAGTTTGCAACAAAATTGGTATTTTTTGCCCTGAAAAATATTGAAAAACGTTTATTATCTGAAATAAATAATATTGATTTTGTTCATGATAAAACTGAACCAATTAGGAATGTTTCAAAGGGTGAACCTTTATGTACAGTTTTATATGAAGCAGATAATTTATCTGAATCTTTTAATGGAGCAAAGAAGATTCTATATAAAATCAATAGAATTATTGAATAACACTATTGAAGGATTGCCTTTATCTTCGCAATATATGTTCCTAATTTCCTCTCATCTGATTCTGGAACAGCAAGTGCTAAGACCCGATTCTCGTCTAAATCATGTATTATAACAGAACCATTTTCTCCACCTATTATTGAATATTCCATACCACTTTCTAATAAAACACCAGATAAATTATATAATGCAGCTACCATAGCTGAAAGAATAGATTCAGGCATAGTAGATTGAATCTTAATTGGTAATCCATCTTTAGTTATAATTGCTAAAACAAGAGTGTTTGGAATAGCTCTTTTCAATCCTTTAAATATTTCTTCTTTAAGAATATCTGATGTCTCAATAATGGCTGATGCTTGTAAGCCTAATTTTTTTAATCTTTGAATATAAGATCCTAATCCTTCAAGTTCAGCTAATTCTCTCTTTAAATAAGTTATCATTGTGATATTTTCAGTTAAAATTGACAGGACAATTTTGTCTTTGCCAATAATTAAGTTATAAGAAACTTTTTGATTTAGAGAATCTCTTAACATTTTAGACGAGAGGAATACAAGACTGCTATTAGCGGCTGTAACTTCGCCTGTTGTCATTCTAATATCTTCTTTAAATTTACTCGAAACTTTTGTGCCTTCTGGAGTGCCAATATTAATTCCTATTATAGCTGGTGCTGATTGAAGCTCCCTTTCTATTAGTTCGGATATATCAGATTCTAACTCTTCGATTATTTTATCTTGCTTTTCCATGGATGAATATTAATATGTTTGAAAATAAAAAGATATTCTAATAATTTACTAATAATTTTAGGAATATTAGTAAAAAAAATAATATAGGATATTAAATGGAAGGAGCAAAATCTGATATCTATGTAATCATATTAGCTGCGGGTTATGCTACTAGATTAAGACCTCTCTCAAATAGAATACCAAAACCTTTAATAAACATTTGTGGAAAACCAATCATTTCTAGAATCATATCTAATTTTAAGGATTCTGGATTTACCAGATTCTGTATTTTAATTGGCTATAAACAGGAACTCATAAGAAAAGAGATTTTAAAAAATAAAGATATCCAGATTGAATTCGTAGAACAAAAAGAGCTTACAGGTATGGCTGAGGCAATTTCCTTATCTATCAATCATCTTAATCAAAAGAATGAAAATATAAAAGGTTTTTTTGTAACTGCTGGTGATATTATACCTCAGAGGGAGGATATCATTAAGCTATATTCACTGTATTTAAATTCAAAAGCAGATATGATTCTAAGTTTAATGGTTTCTTATGATATTGAAATTGCTAGTGGGCATGGTAATGTTAAAATTTCGAAATATTCAAAATTGGATGATGATACTAATCTAAATCATGGTTTAAAAATAATTGATATTATTGAAAAGCCAAAATCTCATCAGATCTTAAGTGATTATTATTCCCTACCCTTTTATTTTTTTAATCAGAAAATTGTAAAGAATTTAGAAAATATCAAAATTTCTGAACGTGGTGAGAAAGAGTTTCAAGGTGCAATAAAAAATGCGATAATTTCGGGAGATGATGTTCGTGGAATACGTATTCTCGATACTCAGATTACAAAAGATAATATTGGGAAATTCCACTTAACAAAACTAAAGGATATCATTGATATGAACAATAAATTTTTATATGGTGTAAATCTTGAAAAATTCAAAGGCAAAGCTCCTGAATTTTTTGAACCAGTTAAAATAAGTTTCGGAGTTGAGATAGGTTCTAAGGTTGTATTAGGTCCTTATGTGACAATTGGCAAATTTTGTAGGATAGGTGATTTTTGTGAGTTAGCGGATGTCATTATTTTTGACAATACAAAAATTGGAAAAGCTTGCAAGTTAAATTGGTGCATTATAGATGAGAATGTAAACTTACCAGATAATTTTCTCGCAAAAGATTGTTTTATTACTCAAAATGACAAAAAAGAACTAGATATAATAAATTTTTAAATTCTAATCATTATAGTATTATTATAATATCTTGGTGATTTAAATGGAATGGGAATTTAAAAAGCAATTAGAGACGAAAGATAACCTCATCAAATTAAAAGATGAACAAATTAAGACTCTCGAGAGTTCTCTTCAATTGAAAGACGAGCAAATTAAAACTCTTGAGAAAACTATTCAAACTAAAGATGATGAGACTAAAACTCTAGAAAAGACTATAGCATTGAAGGAAGAAGATATCAGAAAATTAGCATCTTCCACCGTTGATTCAACTTCTCTAAAAGTAAAAGACGAATCTATCGCTCAACTTCAAAAAGAAATAGAAATTTTAAATGGAGAATTAGCAAAAGCAGATGAGGAATTAGAGAGTTTAGAATTAGAAAATGAGAAACTGAGAAAAGCTCAATCAAGCTCTAAAGATATAAAAATTATAGACTTTACAAACATACAGATTAAGAAATCAGAGATTCTTCAGAAAATGAGAGAAATATTAGAAAGTGCCATTTCCAATGTTACAATTGTCGTTCCTAGTATTGAAGATTTACAAGAGCTTTATTTATACGAACTTAGATCATCTGTTAATATGATGATCGCTTGTGGAGTTAATCCAGGTCTTGAAGAACATTCCGAACTCTTAGATGAATTTGAGTCATTAGGTAATATTTCTCTTAGAAATTATGAAAGAGAAGATAGATATATTTTATTCCGAGATGGAGAAGAACTATTATTTGCAGCTATAGGTAAAACTGAGAACAATAATTTAGTAATCCATACAAAAGATCCAAGGCACATCAAATTATTCAGTAGTTTAGCTACTGAAGGCTGGATCCAGAGCCGAAAAATCTAAAAAATAGAAAATAGGACACTTTTATTTTACATATTTATCGTTTATAGTTTTTAACTTAGCCAAATTAGTTCTTTAAATTTCAATAAATGTCAGTTTTCTTTTATTAAAGTGAGCGAGTTGATTATAACCTATTCTTTTTAGCATTTTAATTATCTTCTCGAACTTCCATGCAATTACATCAGGATTATGAGCATCCGACCCAAGTAAGATTGGAATATCAAGAGAATACATCTCATTTATGATTATCTCACTTGGATATTGTTCTTTACAATCTTTCCTCAACCCTCCCGTATTAATTTCCATTACAAGA
>JBHLKB010000335.1:0-3487 GCA_048887205.1 Candidatus Hodarchaeota archaeon | reverse complement strand
ATAACGAAATAACATTAATTTCATTAAATTTTCACATATTTTTTCAAATTTTTATTAAAGATTTCTGGTGTTATTAATTTAATATTGTATGTTGAAAATATAAAAAGATTTTTATCAATGAAAATGGTCTTAACGTTGTCTTGAGATGAACAAAATTTTAAATTATAATTAAAATAATTTAAGATAAATTAAAACGAAATCAAAAAAAATGAGGAAATTAAGATGGTAGAATTTATTAAAGGAAAATTATTAGCAGGTCCAGTGGTAGCTATAATCGGTTCTGTAATGTTATTATTTGGTGGAATTCTTGGTCTTTTAATACCTGAAGTCCAACAAATTCTTTTGGTAGCTGCTCCCATTCTTTATCTGACATTTGTGTTACCAATAATTTTAGGTGTTATTGGCATAAGTGGGGCAATTTTAGCGATAATTAATAATAAATTTGGTAATTATATTGTAATAATTGTTGGATTAGTTGCAGTTATAGGCATATTCATACCTATTTTTGTTGGGTTTCCATTAGTAATGACCTTATTATATATCGATCCATTTCTGATTTTAATTGGAGGAATCATCGGTGTAATAATAATATATTTCGAAGAAGTCTAATTATTCATCTCAATTTTTTTTTATTCATTTTTCTTTTTCTTAAGTGTTATATGATGGTATTATTCTTTAAGAACATTAAAATTTATATAATAGAAAATATATTTTTGCTTGTTTAAATTCATATTTTGCAAATTTAAAACATATGAGGATATAAATATGAATCTTAGAGAATTAGTTAAAAGTCAAGCAGAAAAATATAAGGACAAGACTTTTTTATTCTGGAAAGATATGACAATTTCTTATTCTCAATTGGATGAACTGACAAATAAAGTCGCGAATTTTTTATACGATTTAGGTATAAGAAAAGGAGATAAAGTAAGCGTTTATTTACCAAATATGCCTGAATATGTATATTTATACTTAGGTATACCTAAAATAGGAGCAGTTACTGGTCCTGTAAATGCATTGTTTAAACCTCGAGAAGTGAAATTTGTAGTAGGCCATTCAGAAGCTAAAGCTATTATTACTATCCCAAAATTCATGGAATTGATTAATCAAATTAAAGGAGATCTTCCTGATCTAAAACACATAATAGTAATTGGAGAACCTACTGAAGGAACCTTAAGTTATGCGGAATTAATGGAAAAATCTTCAATTGAAGCCCCTCCTGAGGTGAGTATTGATGAAACAGAAGACCCTGCCGCTATATTATATACTTCAGGAACTACAGGATTCCCGAAAGGTGTATTGCAAACACATTTTAATATCAGGAGAAATGCTGAGATGATACGTGATTTCATGGAAATAAGTGAAGATTTTCGGTTCATGCTAATTTTACCATTATTTCATTGCAATGCTCAAATTGTTACCATTATGGCACCGTTAATAATCGGAGCGAGTTCAATACTAACCCCTGGATTTTCAGCTCAAACACATTGGGAAACAGTTGCGAAGTATAGAGCTTCAACTTTTAGCTGTGTTCCTACAGTACTATCTATCTTACTTAGAATGCCACATGAAAATCTAGATCTATCTTCATTAGAATTTGTAGTCTGTGGAGCAGCTCCTTTACCCGTGGAAGTGTTTAAGGCTTTTGAGGAGACCTTTAATTGTACAGTTATAGAAGGATATGGTTTAACAGAAGGTACATGTGCTTCTTCAGTTAATCCCTTTCCTACTGAAACCGAAGATAGGCGAAAAGTTGGTAGCATAGGAATACCATTACCTGGCAATGAGATGAAAATCGTTGATGATAATGGGAATGATGTTCCCCCAAATACAAAGGGAGAAATTGTTATTAAAGGGGATAATATAATGAAAGAATACTTCAAAAATCCTGAAGCTAACGCTGAAACTCTTAAGGATGGTTGGTTATATACTGGAGATATCGGCTTAATGGATGATGATGGCTTTTTCTACATTACAGACCGTAAAAAGGATATGATCATCCGTGGTGGAGAGAATATTTATCCACGTGAGATAGAAGAAGTGTTATATTCTCATCCCGCAGTTTCATTGGGGACTGTTATTGGAGTTAAAGATAAAATTTATGGAGAGCTTCCTAAGGCTTTTCTTGTGTTGAAAGAAGGTCAATCTGTTTCTGAACAAGAAATTATTGAATATTGTAGAAAAAACTTGGCTGACTTTAAGGTTCCAAAATACGTGGAGTTCAGAGATAGTCTCCCACAAACACCCACAGGCAAGATAATGAAACAACCACTTCGAGAGGAAGAAGAAGCTAAAACGGGTAAGATATTTAATTCTTAAATATTTCTTTATTTTTTTTCTAAAATTATTAAAAATGTGCTTAATTTGTAGTTTTATTAAGAATTACTTAGATTGGGTAAAAATTAATAAGATATCTGATGAAATGATATTAAATTCAAAATTATATAATTAAAAATTGAGAGAAAAAAAAATGGATAAAGTAGCAATAGTTGGATGTGCTCAGACTAAATATGAAGCAGAAAAAATTGATTTAACTATTTCAGAACTTGTTTTTGAAGTTGTTAAAAAGCTACATAATGATTTAGGAATTACAAATGATGATGTCGGATGTGTTATTACAGGTTCAAATGATTTCAATGACGGAAGAACAATTGCAAATATGGCAATTCAAGATGCAGTAGGGTCAGTTGGAAAGTCAGAATCTCGAGTTTCTGGGGATGGAACGTTTGCTTATGTGTATGGAGCTATGAGGATTTTGTCAGGAGAATATGATACTGTTTTGGTTGTTTCACACTCTAAATGTTCGGAAGGGGATCAATATCTCATAAATAATTCAATATTTGACCCATTTTATCAACGACATTTAGGTTTAGATCAAATTTCTTCTGCTGGTTTGATGGCAAATATGTACATGAGTAAGTATGGCATTAGTGAAGCGCAAGCCGCAAAAGTAGTGGTAAAAAATCGAAAAAATGCCATCAATAATCCTTACGCTCATCTACAAAATGAAGTATCTGTAGATGAAGTTTTAAATTCCCCTATGTTGGCATATCCCTTAAAAGAATTAGACTTTCCTCCATATAGTGATGGGGCAGTGGCGATGCTTCTCACTAATGAGGAAAATGCTAGGAAATTTACTGATACGCCTGTTTGGTTAAAAGGATATGCTAGTTGTACTGATGCATATTATCTTGGACACCGAACCATGACTGATTTGATAGGTTTAGAGTATGCTGCAAAAGAAGCTTATAAGATGGCAGAAATTACAGATCCAATTAAAGATCTAGATGTTGCTGAAGTTTTTGAAGCATTTTCTGCGCATGAACTTATGATTTATGAAGCGTTAGGATTCTGTGGAAAAGGAGAGGGGGGTAACTTTATTGAAAGTGGAGAATCACAAGTAGAGGGATCAATTCCAGTAAATCCATCAGGGGGAGTATTATCTAGCAATGTTGCAATGGCTAATGGTTTAATTCGTATAGCAGAGATT